>DATEEV010000146.1:0-13358 GCA_035281005.1 Microthrixaceae bacterium
GATGTAGTCGCGAATGACGATCGAATGCCGTCCCTCCTCCGCGGTCCACCGGCGATTCCAGAAGTTCCACGGGTCCGACCCGGCGAACATCCGCTCGACGTCGCGGAAGTAGTACGGCAGGTTGTCCTCGGTCAGGAGGTTTACCAGCAGCGCACTGCGGACCCCAGGTGGGAGGTGACTCTCGGACTCTGACCAGGGTCGGTCGGGTTCGACACTGGCACCGAGCTCCCAGGGGACGAGTTCGTGGGGGAACCATTCCTTGGTGGCGGCCAGGTGACGATCAACCAGACCCGCCGCGACAGGCGCAAGCGCTTCGAGTACCGCTGTGTCCTTCATTCGTCCCCATCCTACGCGGTCGCCGCGGCTTCTACCGGTGGCGCACTCCCCAGCTCACCCAACGCACCGGTCGTGCGTGGGTGCACAGGCTACCGCTTGCGCGATTGCGGGACATCGGTCCGCCACGCCGTGCGGAAACGAGACACGATGGCGACGTGAGTGAGGTCGCGGAGGGGACCAGACCGGGGCCATGGGTCGTGGCCTCGTTCGTCTGGCTGGGGTTTCTCCTGCTGATCGGGATCTCCGCGACGATCGTCAATCGGGTGCTCGGCCCTGGCACGTACGAGGCGGCCAGGGTCATCTCGGTCGACGAGGAGGCACTGCGTTCGGTCGAGGAGATCGCGGACAGCGACCGGTTCCAGCTCGAACTCGCCGAGGCCGCCGGCGTTCCTGTGTGGGAGATCCAGGTAGATGCGTGTCAGCCGGGGAACCCGGCAAACCTGCGGGTCTCAGTTCGCCATCATGACCGGCGTCGAGCGGTCGAACTGGCCTCCCTGATCACTCCGACCCTGAACGACCACGTCGAAGGCGGCCCCCAGGCGTTCCCTCCGCCCGATGGCGCGCCGTCCCCGATCCAGGAGCTCGTCGCCTCGTCGTCCCACGTGGTCGATCCCGACGAGAGGCCGCGCTGCGAACCGTCCTTTCCGTGGTCCGAGTAACCGACACTGGGTGTCAGTTCGCGATGGCCACCGGAATCGCGGCGAAGTCACCGGGGTCGGTCTCCAGGCCGGTGCCGCCCCTGACGAGCAGTGCCACGGTCTCGCCCGGCGACGCGTCTGACAGATCGAGGGTGACGGTGAACGGCTCGCTCGCCTCCTGCGCCCCGCCCTGGGTCACGAGCTCGTCGAGCTCAGGCTCCGCCTCGCCGGCGCGGAAGGCGGTGACGACGATCGTGCCCTCGAAGCCGCGTCCCGAGCCCTCGACCACCAGCGGCCCGGCAGTCACCTGGTCTCCGGACGAAGGGGCGGTGATCGTCTGGTGGTCACTGGTGGCGGCGATGACGAACCAACCTTCATCCGGTCCGAGCTGACGCATCAGCAGCACTCCACGCACAACCGGGGTCGCCGACGGTCCCTCCCCCGGGGAGAACACCTCGATCTCACCGCTTCGGGCGTCCCCCTGCTGGAAGTCGCCGAGGGTCGGCGGGACGCCGAGGGCGTCGGTGACGAAATCCTCGGCCGCGGCCGCTGGGGTGTCGAAGACGACGCCGGCGGCAGGCCAGATCGCAGGCTGCTCGAGCTCCGCCGGCGACGTGGTCGTCGTCGATGCGCCCGACGTGGTCGTGGTGTCCTCACCGCCACCCGCGTCGTCATCGTCGCCGCAGGCCGAGAGGAGCCCGGCGACGGCGAACACGGCGAACACGGTCCGAAGAGTGGGCATCGGTCCTCCAGGAACTGCGGAATCGGGCAGTGGTGCCGAAGTCATCTTCGCGGCTCCACGCCCCGCGTCGGCGGTCATCCACATTGACAACAGTTCTATATTCAAGACATGCCTGTATCGACTTCGGGCACCCAGCGACCCGAGCGGATCCGACGGCCGTCACGGGCCGAGGTACGTCGACGCCTTCTGGACGCTGCCGCCGAGGTGTTGGTCTCACACGGCTACGGCTCGGCGTCGATCGACACGATCACCGCGGCGGCCGGGTTGTCTCGCGGGGCGCTCTACAGCAACTTCGCCGACAAGGAGGACCTCTACCTCTCCTTGCTCGCCGAGCTCGAGCGCGACCAGGTCCACGAGCTGGCCGAGCTCTACGACGAACAGGGCGGCGTCGATCAGTTCCTGGCCCGCATCAGCAGTCGCCCCCCGGCGTTGCGACACGACTCGCGGACGCACCTGATCCTCCAGACCGAGCTCTGGTTGCTCGGCACGCGAAACCCGCGAGTCCGCGAGCGAGTGGCCTCGATCCAACGACGCACGATCGACACCATCGCGGCAGTTGTCGAAGGGACCCCACCGGGGTTCACGCCACACGAGATCGGTGCGGTCGTGAGCGCCCTCGGCGACGGATTGATGATGCTGCGAATCACCGACCCGGAGTCGCTACGAGAGGGCGTCGTCTTCGACGTACTGCGCGCGCTGGCCTCGCTCACCGGCATCGACGAAGCAGATGCGCGATGACGCGTACCCGGCGAGCTCGACCCTGGCACTCAGCACGCATCACCGCCGAGCTCGTGTGGTTCATCGCGTCATCCGGCCGGCGACGCGACCCCTCCCCGACCTATCGCCGGCTTCGCCGGTTCGACCGCGTCCACCACAGCCCCGTCGGTGTGTGGGTCCTGTCGGGACATGCCGAGGTCGCCGCCGCCTTGCGGGACCCTCACCTCAGCAGCGACAACCGACACATCGACACGCGGACCCTCCACCTCGGACCCCTCCGCCGACTCCTCGGTCGAAGCGGCGAGAGCCTGGAGGAAGGGCCCTTCTTCGATCGCGCCCCGAGGTTCATGCTCTTCCGTGACCCGCCGGACCACACCCGGCTTCGCAGGCACGTCGTCCGCTCGTTCACCGCACGACGCATCGTCGATCTCGAACCGCGCATGACCGATCTCGCCAACGAGCTTCTCGCTGGAATCGAGGTCGATGGCGGAGCCGACCTCATGACGCGGTTCGCCTATCCCTTCCCGGCCCGGATCATCTGCGAGCTGATGGGCGTGCCCCCCGACGAAGCGCACCACATCATCGACGCTGCACCCGCCATGGCCGCCGGCCTCGACCCCGATCCCCTCCTGACTCGGCCAGCTCGGGACGCGGCCAACACCGCCATCGAGGACATCGTCGAGTATCTCCGAGTCTTCATCGAGCGCCGCCGCTCGTGTCCACGCGATGACCTCGTCTCCGACCTGCTCGCGACCTGCGACGCCGACAACGACTCGCTCACTGATGAAGAGCTCATCGACATCGTTCTCCTGTTGTTGATCGCCGGTCACGAGACCACCGCGAACCTCCTCGGCAACGGCCTGCTGGCGCTCCTCGAGCAACCGGATGCACTCGACGAGCTACGCGCCAACCCCGCACTCGATGCGGCGGCCGTCGACGAGCTGCTTCGCCTCGACAGTCCCGTGCAGATGACCATGCGCGTCGCGACCGCACCCGTGAAGATCGCGGGCAACACGATCGAGCCCGGTTCTGTCGTCCTGTGCTGCATCGGTGCCGCCAACCGAGACGAGTTCGTGTTCCCCGACCCCGACCGCCTCGACTGGCACCGCCGCGACAACCCACACCTCGCCTTCGGCGGAGGCATCCACCACTGTCTGGGCGCACCCCTCGCCCGCACCGAAGCACGAATCGCCCTGCGCACGATTCTCGATCGCTTCGACGACCTCGCCGTCGCCCAGCCGCCGATCCGCCGGCCGAGCTTCCTGATCCGTGGGCTGAGCGAGCTTCGCCTCTCCTGGCGTGACACCACGCAGCTGCACCTCGAGGTCTTCTGCTCTGCCCGAGCGGGTCCGTCCGTGAGACGATCCAACCGTGCACCTGCCGACCCCCGGACTGCCTCACACAGCATCCGGGCTCGTGGTGCAGCTCCGCGACGGATCCGAGATCTACATCCGTCCGATCACCCCCGCGGATGCCGCGGGCCTCATCGAGTTCCACGGGCGGCTGAGCCCGGAGTCGATCAGGCTGCGCTTCTTCAGCCCACACCCCCGCCTCTCGAGCGCGGAAGTCGACAGGTTCACCAACGTCGACCACACGAAGCGCGACGCGCTCGTCGCCGTCCACGACGACACCATCGTCGGAGTCGGCCGGTATGAAGGCTCGGCCGGCTCGGCCGAGGCCGAGGTTGCCTTCGTCGTTGCGGATGCCTGGCACCACCGCGGGGTCGCCACCGCCTTGTTGCGCGAGGTCGCGGCCCATGCTCGAGCCGCAGGGCTCCGACGTCTCGTCGCGGACACACTCGCGGAGAACCACCCGATGATCGACGTGTTCGAGCACTCAGGGCTTCCGCTGGTGCGAACCTACGACGGCTCGACCATTCACTACTCGATGTCGCTCGTCGACGCAGCTGCCACCTGATCATCGAACGTGGATCATGGGCTCATGTCCGACGTCGCCGACCTGATCGAGACGCATCTCTCCACGGTGCTGTTCCTCGGCGACCGGGTGGTCAAGATCAAGAAGCCGATCCGCACGGAATTCGTCGACTTCACCACCCTCTCTGCGCGTCGACAGGCGTGCCATCGCGAGGTCGCGCTCAATCGGCGGCTCGCCCCCGACGTGTACCTCGGTGTGGCCGATGTGACCCTGTCAGATCAGGTCGTCGAGCATGCCGTGGTCATGCGCCGGCTTCCCGATGTCCGGCGGCTGTCGGCACGGCTCGATCGTCCCGACGTCGACGACGACCTTCGTCGAATTGCGCATCTCCTCGCGAGCTTTCACGCATCGGCCGAGCGCAGTCGAGCGATCGACGCGGCGTCGGGTCACGACTCGGTCATGAGGCTCTGGGAATCCGGCTCGAGGCAGATCGAGCCGTATGTCGGACCGATCCTCGACCCTGACGCGGTGGCCCGCATGGCGCTGCTCGTTCGCGAGTACCTCTCGGGTCGCCGATCCCTTCTCGACACGCGGGTCAGCGCTGGTCACGCCTGCGACGGGCACGGCGACCTCCAGGCCGATGACATCTTCATGATGGACGACGGTCCACGCATCCTGGACTGCCTCGAGTTCGACGATGCACTCCGCTGCGGCGACGTCCTGGCCGATGTGGCCTTTCTCGCGATGGACCTCGAGCGGCTCGGGCACCCCGGGCTCGCCGACCGATTTCTCGATCTCTACCAGGAGCACTCCGACGATCACTGGCCCGAGTCGCTGGCGCACCTCCACGTCGCGTATCGGGCACACATCCGCTCCAAGGTGAGCTGCATCCGCCACGACCAGGGTGACCCGCGTGCAGCGGCAACGGCACGAACGCTCCACGACCAGGCGCTGTCGCATCTCGAACGCGCTCGGGTGCAGTTCGTGGTGGTCGGCGGCAGCCCGGGCACGGGAAAGTCATCAGTTGCCACTGCGATCGCCGACCGGCTGAGCGCCGTGGTGTTGTCCTCCGATCAGGTCCGCGACGACCTGGTGCCGCGATCACAGGGCCGCAGCTACGCCGACGGGGCACACGATGGACGGTATCGGCCTGAGCTCGTGGCGTCGGTGTACCGGGAGCTGTTGCGGGAAGCCGAGTTGCTGAGCGGCGAAGGGGTCAGCGTCGTGCTCGACGCGTCGTGGCTCGATTCGGGCAATCGTGAGGCGGCGCGAGACCTCGCCCGACGAACCTCGGCGCACCTCACCGAGCTTCGCTGTGTGTGTCCGGACGATGTCGCCGCGAGCCGAATCCGCCGACGATCCGCTGCCGGCACTGACGCGTCCGAGGCCACCGTGGAGATCGCGGCGGCGTTGCGTCGCGAGGCGACCCCGTGGCGCGAAGCAGTCGAGATCCGGACCGATCGCGACCTCGACGAGACCGTCGAAATCGCGACGGGCCTGGTCACCTCCACGTGACGATCGTCGAGCCGATCGAGCACTGCCGAAGTCCCTGCGCTGAATACTCTGACCGAGTGACCCTGTCCGGCAGTCCCTCCGAGCTGGCGATCGAAGCCCGCGGTGTCGTGAAGACGTTCGGGAGGACCACAGCGCTTGCCGGGCTCGACCTGGTGGTCGAGCCCGGTGAGGTGCACGGATTCCTCGGCCCGAACGGCGCAGGCAAGACCACGATGCTGCGCATCCTGTTGGGGCTGGTGCGAATCGATGCCGGAACAGTGCTCGTGCGCGGCGGCGACCCATGGCGCGACACCACCGCCATCCATTCGAGGCTCGCCTACGTTCCGGGCGACGTCTCACTGTGGCCGAACCTCAGTGGCGGCGAGGTCATCGATCTCCTGAGCCGCCTGCAAGGCGGGCACGACGCGGTGCGGCGTGACCGGTACCTCGAGCTCTTCGACCTGGATCCGACCAAGAAGTGCCGGACCTACTCCCGGGGCAATCGACAGAAGATCGCCCTCATCTCGGCCCTCGCCACCGATGCGGACCTCTATCTCCTCGACGAACCCACCGCTGGCCTCGACCCGCTCAAGGAGGCCGCGTTCAGAGCGTGCGTGAGCGAGCTACGCGACGAGGGTCGGACGATCCTGTTGAGTAGCCACATCCTGAGCGAGGCGGAGGCACTGTCCGACCGGGTGACCATCATCCGCGACGGAAGGGTCGTCGAGTCCGGCACCCTCGACCAGCTGCGACATCTGACCCGGACCTCGGTGACCGCCGAGGTGGCGGCCGTGCCGCCGGGCCTCGGGCAGATCGACGGCGTCCACGACCTGATCGTCGAGGACCACCGGATCAGCGCCCAGGTCGAGCCCCGCGGCCTCGACGCCCTCATGGAGGCATTGAGCGAGTCCGGGATCAGGAGCCTGATCAGTCAGCCCCCGACACTCGAGGAGTTGTTCCTCCGCCACTACGGAGCGACCACACCGCCGATCGGATGATGCTCGAGTCCCTGGACGGAACCAGCACGCTGCTGCGACTCGCGATGCGGCGCGACCGTTGGCTACTGCCCGCCTGGTCGCTCGGGTTGGCCGCGATGGCCGGCTTCTCTGCCTCGGCCACCGCCAATCTGTACCCCGACCTCACGGGTCGGGTCGAGGCGGCCGAAGCCGTCAATGCCACCCCGTCGCTCGTCGCACTCTACGGGCGCATCTACGACCCGACGTCCTTGGGCTCTCTCGCCCTCATCAAGCTGACCGCCTTCGGCGCGGCGATGGTCGCAGTGCTGATGGTCGTCATCACCGTCCGCCACACCCGAGCCGAGGAGGCGGCCAACCGACTCGAGCTACTGGGGGCCGGCGTCGTCGGTCGCGACGCCCCGTTGGCGGCTGCCCTCTCGCTCACCATCGGCGCCAGTGTGATCCTCGGAATCCTGACCGCGATCGCCCTGATCGGCGCGGGCCTGCCAGCCGCGGGTTCGGTCGCGTTCGGGCTCGGCTGGGCCGGAGCCGGCATCGTGTTCGCGGCGGTGGCCGCCGTCGCAGCGCAGGTGACGACCGGCAGCCGAGCCGCCGTCGGCCTCGGTGTCGTCGGTGTCGGGGTGGCGTACCTTCTCCGGGCGGCGGGCGACACCCCGGACTCCGGACCGACGCTGCTGACGTGGTTGTCCCCGATCGGATGGACCCAGCAGGTGCGGCCCTATGCCGGCGATCGGTTCGCCATCCTGGTCTTCCCGGTTCTGTTCGCAGTGTCGATGATGGCGATCGCGTTCGCCCTCCGGGCCCGCCGCGACCTCGGCGCCGGACTGCTGGCCGACCGCCCCGGCCCGGCACACGGCGGCATCGGCACTTCGTGGGGCCTTGCGCTGCGCCTGAACGGTGGGGTCCTCGCGGCCTGGGCTGGGGGCATCGTGTTCTTCGGTGTCCTGGTGGGCTCGCTCACGAGCAGCGTCAGCGACATGCTCGACTCTCCCGCGATGCAGGACTTCTTCATCGCCCTCGGTGGGGAACGGGCGATGGTCGACGCGTTCCTCGCCGCCGAGCTCACCATCCTCGGCTCGATCGTCGCCGCGTACGGCATCTCGGCCGCCGGCCACCTCCATGCCGAGGAGTCCGCGGGCCACGCCGAGATGATCCTGGCGACGTCCACCTCGAGGTGGCGGTGGGCGACCAGTCATCTCGCGTTCGCGCTCGGTGGGGTCGCGCTCCTCATGTTGCTCGCTGGACTGGCCGTCGGAGTTGGCCACGCGCTCGACGTCGGCGACTCCTCGAAGATGGGAGAGCTGGTGCTCGCGAGCCTCGCCCGGGTGCCCGCCGCCTGGGTTCTCACGGCACTGGTCATGGCCGTGTTCGGATGGGCGCCTCGCCTGACTGGTCTCGTGTGGGGCGTGTTCGCCGCCTTGGTCGTCCTCGTGGAGTTGGGCGCGCTGTGGGAGCTCCCGCAGTGGCTCGTGGACGTTTCCCCCTTCGTCCATTCGCCCAAGCTGCCGGGCGTCGCCGATGTGCTCGTTCCTCTGACCGCTCTCACGGTCGTCGCTGTCCTGCTCGCCGCGATCGGCTACGTCGGCTTGCGGAGGCGAGACCTGCCAGCCTGAGTCTGGGTCATGCCTCCTGCGAGACGGGCTTTCGCCCTTCGGTGAACCGCGGCGATCAGGTGACGACCTCCTCCTTGGGAGTGGTCGCGGCGTGGATGAATCCAGCGATGGAGGCGAGCAGCAGCACCAGCGCGACACCGAAGCACACCCAGGCCGCCAGCTCAGCACGCTCTCCGAAGATGCTGAAGCCATAGCTGGTCAGGAGCAGACCCCGCAGTGTCTCACCGCGAAACAGGCTCTCGGTCTTGGCCTCCAGCTCCTCGGCCGTTGCGACGAGCTCCGCGGTGGCCGGATCGTTCGGCGCTGTCTCGAGCGCCGCGTTCGCCTCGGTTCGGGCGGCGCGGGCCTCGGTGCTGGTCTGCGAGTAGGTCTTGCCGTCGTTGATCTCGCTCAGATGCAGGCCGATGTACTCGTTCGCATAGCACTCGGCCTGCTTGCCCGTGGTGAGCGGTTCGCCGGCGTTCTCGACAAGGCACTCGGCCTCCATCTCCTCGTCGGTGAGCCCCTCCTCCGGGGTGAAGAAGATCTGCTGGGCCGCGAGCTGGTCGGTGACGTAGTCCTCCGCGAAGTCAGCCTGGTTCTTGAGCACGAATCCCAATACGCCGAGCAGGACCGCGAGCACCAATCCGCCGACGCTGAAGATCACGTCGAGTGTGCGTCGCTTCATCGACTTCCTCCTCGGTTCAGGGCCGCCGTCGCGGGAGCCCGGTGAGACTGGTCTGAATGCTCGCCCTCGTAGGAAGGTACTTCGATCGACCGGCCCGCGGCTCGGATTCGAGGGTCCTCGCCTCTGGCGGTGGCGTGTTCCTCGAAGTCATCCTGGGTACGGGGTGGACGCGATGACGCAGACCGACCTGAGATCGCGAGTCATGAACCTGTTGCAGCGTCGTGTGGGCGACGAGCTGGAGGGCGAGGTGTTCCAGCGTGACCCCACCTTCATTCGGGAGCACCTGCCCACGATCGGCCGGGCGATCGGGAGGTACTTCGCGCCTGAGGTGCGCGGGGTCGATCGGCTGCCGAGCGATGCGCCGTTCCTGCTGGTGTCGAACCATTCCGGGGGCTGGCTGATGCCGGACGCGTGGGCACTGTGGAACGAGCTGCTGACCCGGTTCGGGGCGGACCGCGAGTTCTACGGGTTGATGCTCGACTTCGCGTTCGTGGTCCCGGTCTTCGGAGACTCGCTCCGCCGGTTCGGAGCAATCCCGGCGAGCATGGCGAACGCCGAGCGAGCACTCGCTTCCGGCGCCGGCGTCATGGTCTTCCCGGGCGGCGCATGGGAGGTCTATCGACCGTGGACCGAGCGCAACCGGATCGACTTCCACGGCCACCAGGGATTCGTGCGATTGGCCCTCAGCCACGGAGTCCCCGTCTTTCCCGTCGTGTCACACGGCAGCCATCACTCGCTGATCGTCATCAGTCGCGGCGACCGGATCGGTCACCTCCTCGGCATCGATCGGCTGCGCGTCAACGCGTTCCCCTTCGCCGTCGGGTTTCCCTTCGGTGTGACGTCCGCCTTCATGCCCAATGTGCCGATCCCGGCGAAGATCATCGTGGAGGTGCTCGAACCGATCAGCTGGAGCGAATACAGCCCTGGCGATGCCGACGACCCCGACGTCGTGCGACGCTGCTACGAGCAGGTCACCGGTGGAATGCAGGCCGCGTTGGATCGCCTGGCGCGCGAGATGCCTCGACCGCTGCGCAGCCGCCTGCTCACGGCGGTGGGCAGGTGAGCGCATGGGCGTCGTGTGCCGAGCTCGCGCCCTGCTGTTCCGGGGCTCGGCCGACAGGTGCCTCGAGAACGAGCCTCAGTCGCCCCGAGATGACGTCAGCGCGTCCCGGCTCGTGAGCGCTCCCCTGATGGCGCCCAGGAGCGTTGCGGTTCGTAGTGGGCGCGCAAGCAGCGTCGGTTCGCCCGCCCCCTGGTCGCGTTGAGACGCCTCGGCGGCTGGTACTTCGATCACGAGAGCGGGAGGGCGGCGCTCGGCCAGGACGGCCTCGGCGATGCATCGACCGGTCTCGTGGTGTTGGCCCAGCAGGTTGACGACCACATCCGCGCCCGACACCAACGCGCAGTTGCCGTGATCGAGCAGGTCGCAACGACGCTCAGCGCCCCCGACGCAGGTCCGGACCGCAAGGCCGTGGCGCTCCACCACCGAAGCGATGATCGTCGGGGACGCTTCGGGAGTGCATTCGATCAACACTCGCGGGCGATCGGACGACTCGTCGTTCCAGCCTTTCGTGCAGCGTGCTCGCATCGGTGCCTCCCTGCTCGACTCGTGAGCGAAGGGTCGCGCCGCCCGGACCGACGCCACAGGGCCGTAAGTCCCGATCTCGGGGAACGTCGCCTCGTCAGCGCGGCCGAGACGACCCATGCGTAGAGTTCGCGCAGGTGACGGTGCCATGAGTGGGATCGTCCCCATGTCGTTCAGGAAGAGGTGTTGGCAGTGAATCACTCGTTCGACCACGCGGGACTCGAGGTCCTCACACCCGAGGAGTGCGCGGAGCATCTCGCCGCCACTCCGGTCGGCCGGTTGGGGTTCCTCGATCGGGGTGAGCCGATGGTGCTGCCGATCACCATCGGGATGTGGGACCGGTCGGTGGTGTTCAGCACCGACGCGGGCTCGAAGCTCGACACCGCCATCATGGCCCGGCCGGTCGTGGTCGAGATCGACGATTGGGACGCCGAGGCACGCCAAGGGTGGAGCGTCGTGGTGAAGGGCATCGCGATGATCGTGGACGATGGTCGAGACATCGACAGCCTCGATCGACTCCAGATGACGTCCTGGGTTCGCCCGGGCTCGCCGAGGACGTGGGTGCGGGTGCTGCCCAACGAGATCACCGGTCGGCGCATCGTCCCCGCCGCGACCGGCTGACCAGCCGCTGCCGACGCCGACGGCCTCATTCGTGACGAAGGACCCTGTCGATCGGAGGAGCGCATCGCCAAGCTGCGTCAATGACCGAGTCCACACAGGTACGTCCCACGTCGAGCGCACGAGGCGGGTCTGGTTCGAGGACCCCGTCACCGACCCCGATCGTCGTCTTCGCCGACGTGTCCTGTCCCTTCGCACACGTCGGGTTGCGGCGGTTGGTGGAGCGTCGACGCCAACTCGGTCGCGAGGACGTCCGGCTGCGTGTCCTGGCCTGGCCCCTCGAACTGATCAACGGCGGCCCGCTCCTCGGCACGAATATCGAGCAGAAGGTGCTGGCGTTGCGCACCCAGGTCGCACCCGATCTCTTCGCTGCATTCGAGCCTGATCGATTCCCGGCTACGACATTGCCAGCGCTGCGACTGACCTCCGCGGCGTACCGACTCGACTCCGAGCTCGGCGAGTCGATCGCGCTCGACCTGCGAGATCGCCTGTTCGAACACGGAGAGGACGTCGCCGATCCCCACGTGCTCATGGCCACTGCCCGGCGATGCGGCGCGCCTGATCTCTACGTCGATCCGATCCACTCGACCGGCCCGGTCGAGGCGGAGTGGGCGCTGGGTCGCGCTCGTCACGTCGTGGGCTCCCCCCATTTCGTCGTCCGTGGCAGAGGGTTGTTCTGCCCGTCGCTGAGCATCGGCCACAGCGTCGGCGACCTGCAGATCGTGGTCGACCATCAGCGATTCGACGAACTGGCCCACCTCTGCTTCGGTTGAACCTGTCGTATCGAAGGACCTTCGCCCCTACCCCCACCGTCATCGAACGCGGAGAAATGAGGCAGACGGCGAAAGGAGAAGTCATGCGTGCCTTGGTGATCTACGAATCGATGTACGGGAACACCCACCTGGTTGCCGATGCCATCGTCGCTGGTCTCGCGGACGAGGGTGTGGAAGCAGTGGCCGATCCGGTGGTCGATGCGACGAGGGACCGCATGGCCGACGTGGACCTGATGATCGTCGGCGGCCCGACCCACATCCACGGCATGTCTCGCGAGAGCACCCGCAAGGCCGCGGCGACCGAGGCCGCCAAGCCCGACAACGACCTGTACCTCGACCCCGATGCCGAAGGTGAAGGCCTCCGCGAGTGGTTCGACCGCTTGCCGCCCAGCACGGGCGCGGCCGCGGCCTTCGACACCCGGATCCACAAGAGCCCCACACTCACTGGTCGGGCATCGAAGGGCATCAGCAAACGACTGCGGCGCCATGGCTTCACCGAGCTGGTGGACCCCGAGAGCTTCTTCGTCGACTCGGACATCCTCGAGGCCGGTGAGGAGCAACGCGCACGTGACTGGGGTCGCCATCTCGCCCGTGTGATGTCCGAGCGGACGGAAAGCGACGAGGCATCGACTCCGGGATCCTGGTGACGCTGTTGTCAGAAATGGGACCGACATCACCAACGCGCCGACCCCGCACATGCCCGGACCTGCCCTTGCTCAGCGCGGTCCTGGCCCGCCATCTCGCCGTGTCGTAGGGAGTTCTGCTCATCGAGACGGAGGTTGGGACCTTTTCCTCCAGTCGTTCGCCGGCCCGGTTTCGAGCGGGCCAGCGGCGTCGTTCCTCGTCGGGATGGGACCTTGGACCGATGCGGGCACGAGCTCGCGTCGGCGACGCTGATGCCCCCGGTCGCGTTCGAGATCGACGACTTCGACGAAGTTGGTCGGCAGGGGTGGAGCGTCGTCGTCCACGGACGGGGTCGTGAGGCAGAGCGCCTCGAGGAGATCCTCGAGCTCGAACACGCCGGGCCCGAGCCGTGGGTCGGTCGCGTGCACGCGGTGGCTGGTCATCACCCCGCGCCAGGTCAACGGCCGGCGCATCCCGCGGTCACCACTTCGCGACCGCGACAGGCAGAAGCACCCACCTCGCCCAGGTCGTGACCTTCGCCTCTAAGGACTCGCCGAAAACATCTCTACCGTCGATAGGAGAACACCCGAACTCGCACGAAGGAGATTGAACGATGACCGAGCACCCGCCCCTCTCGCCAGAACACGAGGAGAACGTCGGTCAGCGCTCCTGGCTCGTCATCGCCGTCCTCCTGTCGTT
>DATEEV010000147.1:0-11584 GCA_035281005.1 Microthrixaceae bacterium
AGCTTCCCGTCGGTACCGACGTACAACAGGGGAACATGGTTCGACGGGCTGGTCGTGGTGGGCGAGCCGTTGTGGACTCCCATGATCGCCCCATTCGAAGAGGTCTTGAACCAGGCTTCGACGCTGAACGCCGGGTTCGACAGCTCGCCGGTCGGGAGCTGGACCGATGCCGAACCGTTGAGGGTCCACGAGCCGTTGCTTTCGCCCGCCGTCGCGCCGTTCGGGTCGCGGGTGTAGCCGGCCGCGAACGTCGCCGCGTTCGCACCCGCGGCGGAGCTGTCGGTGAGCGTGCCCGCGCCGGTGGAGTCGTCGAAGCGATACCACGTGTCAGGGCTGTCCTCTCTCACCGCGAGCTGGTAGCCGCCGGCGCTCGAGACGGTCGGGGCACCTCCCGCCCCCGCGACAGCGTGCGCGGCGACCCTTGCGCCGGAGAGGCCGTGGTCGTAGATCGCGATCTCGTCGAGACGGCCGGAGAACTGGTAGCCATCCTCGCGGGCACCCAACCTCATGGTGGCCCCGGTCGCGCCTGCAGAGTGGCCGAGGTTGGCCGAGCCCACCGGGCTCCCACCGCTGTAAAGGGTCACGAGGCCGTTGACGCGAGTCACTGCGACGTGGGTCGACGCGTTGAGAGCGATCGTGCCGACATTCTGGGTGACGTAGGTGTAACCGTTGCCGACCTGAACGAATTCGAGCTGGTTCGACGGGTTGATCCGGAACTCGAACGCGTTGGTGGCACCGCCGTTACCGATGGCCTTGGTGGCGATCATCTTGTAGGTGCCGCCGACGGTCGGATACACCCATCCGTCGATGGCCATGTCGCCGGCCAGGTTCAACCGGTCCGCGCCGCTCGCCGGCGGTGAGACCGACATCGCGGAGGCGGGGCTGGTGGTGAATCCCGCCGCGGTGTCGCCATCGGCCGCGGTTCCGTTGCCGAGCGCGCCGGGCTGGGCGGAACCGAGCGCGACGTTGGTGTAGGTGCCGGACAGGCCACCGACCGAGTCGGTCGCGGTCGTCGCACCCGATGGTTCGCCGAGCCGCCAATAGCCGACCGGCGCGTCGAGATTCACGGTGCTGCGATAGGGGCCGCCCCACGAGTCCGCGACCTTCACATCGTCGATGAACACCCGGGCGCCGTCCGCGGTGGCGCCGAAGGTCTGCCCGCCGGCCGCGGTGTATTGGCCGGTCAGAGCACCCGAGAAGCCGTCCGATCCCACGTTGGCTGATCCGAACGCCGGATTCGTCGGCCCCCCGGCGGCCCAGTCCTCGTCGCCATCGAAGGTCGTGTACAGGCTCGGCGGCCCGCCCATGGTCGTGTTCGGCCACCACTTGCCCGCGAGCCCGAAGATGTTCTCGTCGTACGCGGTCGTCGAACGAGGTGCGGTTGGCGAGGTGAGGCTGGTGCCGAGCTCGGCCTGGGTTCCGGGCCCGTACCTGTCGACCGGCAGTCCGGACTCGTCGTAGATCGTGGTGCTGATCAGCCCGTTGGCCGTGTCTCGGTCATAGTGGTGGTCGCGCACCCTGATCGGTCGGTCCTTGCCGAACGTGGGGTCCCATTCGGTGTCGACCGCGAGACCGGCCTGGTCTTTCACCGAGACCGGCCGGCCGAACGCGTCCATCGTGACCTCTTGGGTCCACCCCGACGCGTTCGTCAAGCCATCCACGACCACGCGTGCCACCGTCGCCGACGGATAGATGTACGACCGTCGAGGACGAGTCGCGCTCGCGGAAGGCTCCGGGTACGTCACCGACGACACCCGACCCTGGGCGTCGTAGGCGATCTGCCAGAAATGCGCATCCGGTGTGATGCCGGAGCTGAACACCTGGTCCGCGACGAGGTCGTTGGTCGCCACGTCGCGGATGCCGTCGAGCTTCGCGGTGGCCGCGTCGTAGTGGAAGTCGGTGCGGGCACCGCCCGGGTTCATGACTTGGACCAGGTACCCGTTCGAGTAGATCAGGTCGGTCAATCGGATCGCCGAGTTGTCCATGCGCTTGAAGCCGGTGTAACGGACCTGGCACAACATCCCGACCGGAGCGTTGTTGCCGCCGGGACAAGACAACCCGCCCTGGGTGTGTCCGCCGTACACGAGGTCCATGGCGCGACCGAAGGCGTCGGTCACTTTGGTCAGCCGGATCCCCGGCCCGGCCCCGTAGGTGCCGTAGGTGTAGCTCGAGGCGCCCGGGTGCAACACGTCCGACGGGCTGTCCATCCGCACCAGCTGACCGTCGTGGTCGAACTGGTAGGTGTAGCCGTCGTCATCGGCCAGCGACCAGCTGCCATCCGCCATCCGCGACAGCGAGCCGTCCTCCTCTGCCGGGGGCACGAACCCGCCACCCGTCGCCACCCACACATGGCTCGCGCCGGACGCGTCGGTCAAGGTGACCTGGGTCTCGGTCGCGGTGAGCCGTGTGTAGGTCGCAGTGCCAAGCCCCGGTCCCGTGGTCGCCCACCCGTCGGGCAACACCGTCTCGGTCGGCGCCAACCAGTCCGCCGGCACATCTCCCCAGGTCAGCCCGCCATCAGTCGACCGCTGCAATCGGACCAGCGACGGGCTCACCCGCATCCCATAGGTCGCGGTGATCGCCATCGCGGTGCCCGGTGCCGAGATCGGGCCGGTCGCGACCACGCCGGTGCCGGTGACCGTTCCGGTGTTGTTGACGTTGAGCGACACTGTGTTGTTGGTTCCACCCGCATCGACGCGGAACCTGTAGCTCCCGGCCGGCGGGCGGATCGTTCCGGTCCACTTCGCGTTGAACGATTCGGGCTTGATCGATCCCGGCGCCGGGCCCTCACCTGGCGACCCCCAATGGAACGCCACCTGAGGATCGACTCTGGTCAACCGTCGAGCCTCTCCAGAATCGATCGCCGCGTTGCCATTGGGATCGTCATAGAAGCTCGCCGT
Source organism: Microthrixaceae bacterium (assembly GCA_035281005.1). GTDB lineage: Bacteria > Actinomycetota > Acidimicrobiia > Acidimicrobiales > Microtrichaceae > DATEEV01. The sequence continues at coordinate 2,901 of DATEEV010000147.1, forward strand.
CAACCCGCGCGGTGTGACCGCGCGGGAGTTGTAAGTGAACCCGACTCCGACCGAACCGTCGATCGTCTCGAACGACGGTCCTCCCGAGGCCGTGACGAGGTTGCCGGTGGACAGGTTGACCGACACCGGCCCGGCCGTGTCGAACGGCAACGTGTCGCGCACGCCGAGACGGAGATCGACCCGAAACTGCTGGGGCGCGGCCCACGCCGAGCAAGCGTTCTTGTCATCACAGGCCTGCGCGGTCCAGTAGTAGACACCGTCGGGCAGTGAGTTCGCCGACATCGACCACGACGTCGACGCGACCACACCCGAATCGACCAACCGACCCGTCTGACCATCCGAGCCCGTCGCCACCACGAACCGGTACTTGACCAGGTCGCCGTCAGGGTCGACCACCGGACCCGACAACGCCAACGCCGGGTTGGACGTCGTCACCGACAGGCCGAGGCTCCCCAGCGACGGTGTCGGCGGTGGCGACTGGCTCGGAGTGATCGCCCACGGCCCCGCGACCTCCGACCCCACCACCCCGTCCTGGGTCTGGAGGAACCAGTAATACGTCCGGTTCCACGACATCACCCCCGCCGGTACCGTCCACGACGTCGACCCGCCCGACGGGAAGGCGCCCACCCACCCCGACGGCGTACACCCCCACAACTCCGGCGTCGGGCAGACCCAGAAGTGCGCCCACATCTGGTCGCCGTCCGGGTCCGAGCCCCCGCCAGTCAACGCCGGGGTCAATGTATGCGGTTGGGCCCAACTTGCCGGCGCGAGCTGGGACCGTGACGGCGCGTCGTTCCAGGTGATCTGCAGATTCATCCCCGCCGAAAAGAACGTGACGCGCGTCGGGTCCGACGTCTCGTACCCGTTGAAGGCGAACATCGGCGCCCGCCCGTAGGGCGTGTCACCTGTCTCCGCGTAGTACTGGATGCGACTGGTGACATCGAAGTTCAAACCCGCTGGGATCATCGACCCACCGGCGAACTCACCGGGAAGGTGCTCGATGCACACAAACCCCACCGCCTCACACGGCGCCCACCCCACGTACTCGTTCGCGTCCCACACCTGAAAATTCGTGGAATACAGGCCCGAAAGGCCCGAACTGGGATAGGCAGACAGGTTCGCGTAGGTGATGTTTCGGTACTGGAAGTCCTCGATCCCGAATTGGTGGAACGACCGGCCACGTTGCCCTGCCCACGAGCCCACCCTCGTGACACACCCAGAAGGAGCCGTGACGTTGCAGTTCCCTACCCCGTTGGACTGGTAGTACGACCAATACCCTGCACCCCGGGTGATCGTCGACGGATCGACCAAGATGGGAAACTGATCCGCCGACAGCGTCGCCACGAACTGCGGGTCGACCGAGAGCACCAGCCGTTCCGACTCGTCTGCCCCCGACGGGTCACGCGCGAGCCCGGCGTCGGACTTCAGCTCACCCTTCGCCACCGCGTCCGGGAACGGGAGGTCCTCGTCATTGGTCACCACCACATCGGACATGGCGACGCGACCCCCGCCATCCAGAGCGAGAGCACGGGCCCCCTTGTCATCAGTCGTCAAGGTCGCGCCATCAAGGCGGAACGCGAAGCTCGTCGCCGCCTTCGCGTCCTTCAGGACCACAACCTCCTTCAACCCACCAACCGTGACCTCGTACCGCAGATCAGCGCCCGGCCACACGTTCGGATACACCACCGACTGACCGTCGTCACCCACCAGCGGGCTGACGTCGACCGTGTCCTCCGTCGTGAAGGAGAACGTCTTGCCCTCGTCGGTCGTGACCTCGACACCACCCGACCCCAGTGACCGGAACCGGTACCTCCACGAGTCACCCGCGTTTTGGAGAACTCCGTCCGGTGCCGTCTCGATCGTCGTGTCGATCGGTTCCCACGAACCATCCGGCGCCCGATAGTTCAACCGCTCCGTTTGAATCGTCGTCGTCTTCGACCCGTCCGAATTCAACACCGTCCGCGACATCTCATCACGCATCTCGGGCAATTCGCGAACCACCGTCGTGGCTTCCCGCTCCGCCGTCGCCCCAGCCCGCTCTTCCGCCGACTCCCGGCGAGGCGCGGCCGGATCGACTGCGGCGACCTCAACCGCCGCCGGCGGCGCGCCGATCGCCGCTGCGCTCGAGCCCGCAGGCGCCTCAGCGCTCGGCTGACTTTCCCTCGTTGACTCGACCAACGGCAGATCTGACGTCGACACCACCTCCGACGCCCCGACCGACGATGCGATGGCCGATGTCGCCAGACATGAACCCAGCAGTGCTACGACCACAACGGTCCACCGCGCGCGAACTCCCGAACCCACCATTCCCACACCCCTCCCCTTTTCCCCGGGCGCACACTCGCACGATTCGCAACCCTCTGCAACGATTTTCTTGAGTGGCGAATCCGTCCTGAGCTGCTGCGTCTCTTCTGACACTCCACAATCCGTCAGCGGAGGTCGAGAAGTCGGGCGCCTGCGCTCGAGGACAATCAGCCAGCCGCTGGGACGTCATCGGGGGGTCGAACACTACGAGTTGACGACCTCCGAACGGCTGATGCTCGACTGCACGTCCCGAACGCGTCGCGATGGCCGTCGAGGCGCTCGAGGAAGCTCGGATCGGCGCCGGCATCGCGGGCTGAGACGGTCAGCGGGTCGGCTGGCTGAGTTCGTGCTCGACGGCTCGGCGGATCCAGCTCGATACCGATCGATCGTCGTCGCCGGCTCGGCGACGGACCTCGTCGAGGGTCTCGGGTGGGAAGCGAACCGGCACGATCTCGGTGAGCTTCGACCGGCGTCGAGCGGGGACCCTGGGGCTCCTGGTTCTCCGCTCGGGCGTAGAACTCGTGCTCCTCGGCCGGGGTCATCTCTTGGTCGCTACCGGAACTGATAGTACGGTCGTATTACGACCGTACGGTCGAAGCTGTCGACCCCGCTGACGCCGAGCCGAAGGACGTCGAGTGCCGAAGAAGGTCGATCACGACGAACGACGCAAGGAGATCGCTGGCGCGGTCGGCCGACTCGCGACCGAGAACGGCCTCCAAGGGGTCAGCTTCCGCGAGGTCGCCGCGGAGGCAGGGGTCTCCGTGGCCCTCGTGCAGCACTACTTCGGCACGAAGGAGAACCTGCTCGTGACCACCCTCGACCTCCACTCGGCGCAGATGGCCGAGCGGATCGCCGCCGACCTGGTCTCCCTCGGCGCCGACGCCGAACCGCTCGACCGCATCCGGGCCGTCACCACCGCGTTCCTCCCGACCGATGCCGCGAGCCGGGACGCGATGCTGCTGTACCTCGGGTTCGGCGCGGCAGCCCTGACCGACGACGCCCTGCGCAGCGCAGCGGCCTTCCGCAACGGCACCGGACTCATGGCCTACCTCGCGAGCGAGCTCACCCAGGCCCGCGATGCCGGTCGGCTCGCCGATGGCGTCGATCCCGAGGTGGAGGGCCTGGCACTCGTCGCGCTCCTGCTCGGCTTGTCGCTGTCGGTCCTGCTCGATCAGGTCGAGCTCGACAGCGCGCGCGCCGCCGTCGACGGCCACCTGGGCCGCCTCGCTCGCGACCAGTGAGAGGATGACGCAGCGATCGATCTCAGAGCGCCTCGATGACCACCTCGGGGTGGCCGTCGGCGAGTGCGCCGAGGTCGGTGGGGTCGCTTGTGAGGATCACGGCACCCCCCGCTCGAACGGCGGTGGCCACGACCACGGCATCGACGGTCGCTGCCGATCCTGCTGTGCCCAGCAGCCCGCCGGCGATACGGCAGGTTGACTCGTCCGCCACGTCCACCTCGCCAACCGCCTTCAGCACCCGGTTGACCGGCGCGTCGATGGCTGTGCCGCGCACGGTTTCGGCCACCACCACGGACGGGACCGTGACCTCGACGCCGGCCTCGCGTGCCGCGGTGAGCACGGCCCGGGCGCGCTGGTCGTGACCAGCGAGGGCGATGACCGCGCCGCTGTCGAGGATCAGGCGCTGCGGCGGCGCTTGGGTGCGTCTGCGGCGGGAGCGCGCCACAGCCGTCGTGCCTCGTCGATCAGTTCGTCGGGCACCGGCCCGGAGGCGGCGTCCATCTCCGCCAGCAGCTCGCCGAGCCGGTCGTGCTGGAGCTGACGACGGAGCGCGTCGGTCACGTACGACGACAGCTCCCGTCGCCCGGCCCGCTCACGGGCCTCGGCCAGGACGTCCTCCTCAATGCTCAGCGACACCTTCGACACGGCCACGACAAGAATCGTACCCCAAGTAGGAATCGGCGACGACGGCGGCGCCGGCGCGTGGACGTCAGGTTCAGTCTCGTACCGGCGTCGTGTCGATCAGCGCTGCGATCGCGACGCGGCGGTCGTCGCGAACATCGAGATCGGCAAGACGTGACCGGAGAGTGGGGACATCCACCAGGCCCCCACTCAGCAGCGCGGCGCAGAACTCCACGTCCTTGGTCCGTTGCGCGACCGCCTTCGAGAGCCAGAGATCGTGCCGCTCGAGGCACCAGGCCACGACCCCGTTGGTCGCCGGCGACTCGTAGCGCACAAGGCGATCTCGCCAGCCGGACGGGAGCACCGCGGTCGTCTCCGCAACACCCTGGGCGTAATACCCGAATGTGTGATGGAACATCGAGGCCTCACCGATCGAGCCGTCGATCAAGTCGGCCTTGCGGTGCTCGGGATCGTCGAGAGCGACGACGTCGGCCTCCACCGATCGCATGGCTTCGTCCGGGAGATCCTCTGACACTGACGCATGGATCGCTTGGCTCCCGATGATCAGCAGCTCGGACTCGCCGAGGATCGCTCCCGCGGCCCGAATCGCGTGATCGAAGGCTTCCCGATTCACGCAGCGCTCTGTTGCGAGCGAACGATCGCCGCGCGCTCGCGAGCGCTCAGCACGCCGGCGAACGGAGTGACCTGTCGCAGATCACGCCCGTGCTCGCTGGGATCGAGGAGCTGGGAGACCACTTCCTCGAGCGGGCGGTCGATGATTCGGGACCACTCCTCCAACAGCGGCTTCGCGCCGGGGTTCGCCTCCTCCATGGTGGCGAGGGTGCGACGGGCCGTGGACAACACCCGCCGCGGGTCGGCGACCAATCGCTCGGCGAGATGACGATGGAGGACGAGACTCCGCTCCTGGTCGCGGGTCATCGGAGGTCCGACGAACGGATAGCACGCGAGGCCTGCCGCGGCCGCGAGCCGCTCGACGGTGCGCCACGTCGGACTCTTCGCGCCGGTCTCATACGCGGCGATCGTCGGCTGCGAAGTCGCGGCCGCACGGGCGAGCTCGGCCTGGGTCCACCCGACCGCGGCTCGGATCGCTCGAACCGGGTGCACGGGTGCGGACCTTGTCATATCCGAACGAGTATAACCACCAAGGCCGCGCCGAGGAAGGTGGACACGACGAACGTTGCGGGACGCGGGCGTCAGTGAGTCGTGGGGAAGCCGAGATCGATGGTGCTGTTCGACGAGATCGGCCAGCGGGAGGTGACGACCTTGGGGCGGGTGTAGAAGCGGATGCCCTCGGGGCCGTAGATCGGGCTGTCACCGAACAACGACGACTTCCAGCCCCCGAACGAGTGCGACGCCACCGGCACGGGGATCGGCACGTTGATGCCGACCATTCCGATGCGGACCTTGCGCTGGAAGTGCCGGGCGGCCGCACCGCTGCCGGTGAACAGCGCGACGCCGTTGCCGTACTCGGTCGAGTTCACGAGGTCGATCGCCTCGTCGATGGTCGACACGCGCGCCACGCCGAGCACGGGCCCGAAGATCTCGTCGTCGTAGACCCGCATGCCGGGCTTCACGTCGTCGATCAACGAGCAGCCGAGGAAGAAGCCGTCCGCGAGCGGCGGCTCCGAGCCGTCGACGACGACGCGCGCTCCCTCGTGCTCCGCCCCGACCACGTAGGAGCGCACCCGATCTCGGTGCTCGCCGCTGATGAGCGGGCCCATCATCGACTCGGGCTCGTGGCCCGGACCGATCACGACGTCGGGGATCCGCTTCGCGATGGCATCGACGAGTTCGTCACCGACCGGGCCGACGGCGACCACGACCGAGATCGCCATGCACCGCTCCCCCGCCGACCCGTAGGCGGCGGAGATGGCGGCGTCGGCGGCGGCGTCGAGGTCGGCGTCGGGCAGCACGACCATGTGGTTCTTGGCGCCACCGAGCGCCTGGACGCGCTTGCCGTGCCGGGTCGCGGTCTCGTACACGTGGCGGGCTACGGGGGTGCTGCCGACGAACGACACCGCCGCCACGTCAGGGTGGGTCAGCAGCGCATCGACCGCCTCGGCGTCACCCTGGACCACGTTGAGCACGCCGTCGGGCAACCCGGCCGCCTTGGCGAGCTCGGCGAGCTCGAGCGACGCGGACGGGTCCTTCTCCGACGGCTTCAACACGAAGCTGTTCCCGCAGGCGATGGCGTTGGCCAGCATCCACAGCGGCACCATCACCGGGAAGTTGAACGGCGTGATGCCGGCGACCACACCCAGGGGCTCGAGGACGGTCGACACATCGACCCCGCTCGAGACCTCGGTGCTCAGCGAGCCCTTCAGCAGGTGGGGCGCGCCACACGCGAACTCGAGGTTCTCGAGGCCTCGGGCGACCTCGCCGCGAGCATCCGAGAGCACCTTGCCGTGCTCGCGCGACACCGTCGCCGCGAGCTGATCCTGATGGGCATCGAGCAACGAGCGGAACCGGAACAGGACGCTGGCCCGCTTCGACGACGACGTGGCGGCCCACTCCTCACCTGCTTCAGCGGCGACCGCGACCACGTCCGCGACCTCGTCGCGGGTGGCCATGGCGACCTCCGCGACCGGGGTGCCCCGGACCGGGTCGAAGACGGGCCTGGTCCGGTCGGACGATCCCTCGATCGAGCGGCCTCCGACCCAGTGCCCGATCCGGGTCAGACCGGTGTCGTCGTGCGCGCTCACAGCCGGTACAACTTGCGCGCGTTCTCGCCGAGGATCTTGGCCTGCGTCTCCTGGGGGAGGGTCGCCATCTTCTTCTCGACCGCCGTCAGCGGGTCCGGGTACAGACACGTCGGGTGCGGGAAGTCGGTCTCGAAGAGGATCCGGTCCTCACCGACCGCCTCGATCAGCTCGGGGAGCTTGTTGCGGTTGTTCTCGAACCAGAAGGTCGCGTAGAGGTTCGACGCGAAGTACTCCGATGGAGCCTTGTGCAGCTTCGCGAGCTCCTCGGGGGCGTTCTCCTCCATCTCGTAGTCGATCGCCTCGAGGATGAAGGGGATCCAACCGACGCCGCTCTCGACCGACACCATCTGCAGCTTCGGGTGACGGTCGAACATGCCCGACAGGATCGTGTTGACCACGACACGGGCGTTGCCGATGAACAGCATCGTCCCTCCGATCGCGAGCTGCGTGCCGCGAGAGTGCGAACCCCACGCGTAGTTGCCGTAGAAGGTCATCGCGGTGATGCTCGCCCCGATGTGGAAGTGCACCGGCATGTCGAGGCCGGCACACGCCTCCCAGAACGGGTCCCAGGCGCGGCTGGCGAGATCGGGAGAACCGAGGTCCTGGGGGTCCGACGTCATGTTCACACCGCGACAACCCAGCGCCGCGACCCGCTCCACCTCGTAGACGCACGCGTCGATGCTCCATGCCGGCATGAGCGGCAGGGGCAGGAGCCGGTTGTCCGAGTCGGCCTGGATCTCGGCCATGCCGTCGTTGTAGATCTCGATCGTGGCGCGGCGCAGGGCCTCGTCCTCGACCCCGGCGAGCCCCTGGCCACCCAGGCCGATGGTGCTCGGGAAGATGATCTGCGCGTCGATGCCGAAGCGGTCGAGGACCTTGATGCGCTCCTTCGGGTCGTAGGCGCCGAGGTGCACGTCCTCGGTGGTCCACTCGTCGAGCGCGAGGGCCGACGGCGCCTTGTTGCCGTCACGACCGATCACCGCGCCGGCGCTGAACTTGCCGACGGGGATGCCGTCGAACACCCACATCCGCTGCCCGTCGACCGTCTCCACGTGGGGCACGCGATCGCGGTACTTCGCCGGTGCCCGACTGGTGAAGAGGTCCGGCGGCTCGGACCAGTGGCTGTCCGCGTCGACGATGAAGTTGGTTTCTAACATCTGTGTCACCTTACTGGCGCGAATGTGGGAGGGTTGGTCGCATGAGACGTGCGGAGGTCGATGGCCTGGACATCGGGTACGACATCGTCGGAGGAGGGGCCGGCGAGGGGAACGCCCAGCCATGGGTGCTCACCCCTGGCGGACGATTCACGATGGACACACCCGGCCTGCGCGAGCTCGCGGAGGAGCTCGCGCGCCACGACAGGCAGGTGCTCATCTGGGACCGACCCAACGTGGGGACGTCGAGCGTGTGCTTCGACGGCACGTCGGAATCGGCCATGCAGGCCGACGTGCTCGCGGGCCTGCTTCGCCGGCTCGACATGGCACCGGCGGTGATCGCGGGCGGCTCCGGCGGGTCTCGCATCTCGCTCCTCACCGGCATCCGTCACCGCGACGTCGCCAAGGGGGTCGCGATGTGGTGGATCAGCGGCGGGGTGTTCGGCCTCATGACCGTCGGCACCCACTACTGCGCCGAGTCGATCCGGGTCGCATGGAATGGCGGGATGGAGGCGGTGGTCGAGCTGCCCGAGTGGCAGGAGGTCCTCGACGGCAACCCGTCGAACCGACAGAAGTTCCTCGACCTCGAGCCGCGCGACTTCATCGACCGGATGGAGCGGTGGATGGTGGCCTACTGCCCG
>DATEEV010000148.1:0-10224 GCA_035281005.1 Microthrixaceae bacterium
GGTGGAGCAGCTCGGTGGCGTCGACATCGTCGTCAACAACGTCGGGGGATCGTTCCCTCGGCCGCTGCTCGAGACGTCGGCGAAGATGTTCGAGAAGGCGTTCCACTTCAACGTCACGACGGCACTGGAGCTGTCGAAGGCCGCCATCCCGCACATGCTCGAGCGCGGCGGCGGTTCGATCGTCAACATCAGTTCCGCGATCGGTCGGATGTCGGACCGCGGCTTCGCCGCCTACGGCACGGCCAAAGCGGCCCTCACGCACCTCACGAAGCTGATGGCCGAGGACTGCGCGCCGCGCGTCCGGGTCAACGCGATCGCGGTGGGGTCGACGGCGACGAGCGCGCTCGACATGGTCCTGACCGACGACGAGCTCCGTACCCACATGGAGACCAATACGCCGCTGCGCCGGCTCGGCGACCCTCTCGACATCGCGCTCGGCGTGCTCTACCTGTGCTCGCCGGCCGGCTCGTACCTCACGGGCAAGGTCCTCGAGATCGACGGCGGCCTGACGGCACCCAACCTCGCCCTCGGCCTTCCTGATTTGTGATCCGCGCTCAGGGAACCGTGGTGGTCGCGGCCAACTCCTCGTTGACCCGTTGGCGGAACTCCTCCTCTTCCTTTGCCCGCTCCTCCTGCCGGTCGAGGATGTCCTGTTCGAGCTTCGGGGCCAGCTCGCCGATCCGCTCCTCGGAGAGGCATTCGCTGACGGCATCAACGGTGGGCCGATCCTCACTGGTGGGCTCGCCTTCCACCGAGGCGGTCATCTCCTCCTCGGTGAGTGATCCGTAGCCCTGTTCCCAATAGCAGTCGGCCTCGGCGGGAGTCAGTCCCACTGCCAGCGCGTTGGCCAACGTGACCGCGGCCGAGGTGTCGCGCATGAGCGCCGGGTCGTAGTCGGGCGCGAGCTGCTGGGCCTTCTGGCGTTGGAGTGACTCAGCCGACACACATTCGGCCAGGATCTCCTCCTCGGGCTTCGAGGACACCTTCTCCACCTGGCGACCGAACCGGCCCATCTCGCCGACCGTGAGCTTCGCGACCGCCTCCTCGCCGCCGAGGAGCCGGGTGCCCTCGGTCAGGACGCACTCCGCCTCGCTCCGGGGGATGCCGGTGATCGCCATCGCCGCGATCGCGACCTCCCGGCCCTGGGCGACGGGAACCACCGCCCGCTCGGGACCCAGCGTGGCGATCGCGAACGCCACGATCTCGTCGGGCGGATCCGAGCTCCGAACCGTCGGCTCGCCGTCGTCACCACACGACGCCGCCACCAGGCCAGTGACGCACAGGAGGAGGACCGTCGATCGCCGCAACACCGGCGACAGGGTAACCACACCGACCCGCGGATGAACTTGACCGAGCGGTCAAGTACGCTCGCCGCCCATGTACGAATGGTCCGACGAACATCTCATGATCCAGGGCGCGATGCGCGACTTCATCGAGAAGGAGGTCAAGCCGAACCTCGAGGAGCTCGAGCACGGCGACACCCCGCCCTACGACGTCCTCCGGAAGATGTACGACACCTTCGGCATGGGCGCGATGGCCGAAGCGAGCTTCAACAGCCGCCTCGAGGCCGAGAAGCGCGGCGAGAAGCTCACCCGCGCCGACGACGAGACGAGCACCTCCGACCCCAGCTTCACACTCATCCCGATCATCGAGCTGTGCCGCTACTGCCCCGGGATGGTCACCGCCATGGGCGTGTCGGTCGGGCTCACCTCGGCCGCGATCATGTCGAAGGGGACCATCGCCCAGAAGGAGCGCTGGGTCGCCGACATCCTGACGATGCGCAAGATCGGCGCCTGGGCGATCACCGAGCCTGGCTCCGGGTCCGACGCGTTCGGGTCGATGCGCTCCACCGCTCGCCGCGACGGCGAGGAGTACGTGCTGAACGGATCCAAGACGTTCATCACCAACGGCCCCTACGCCGACACGATCGTGTTCATCTGCAAGCTCGACGAGGGCAACGACCCGAAGGATCGCAAGGTTCTGAGCTTCGTGCTCGACTCGGGCATGCCCGGCCTGGTCCAGTCCAAACCGCTCCGGAAGATGGGCATGCACTCGTCGCCCACCGGTGAGCTGTTCCTCGACGACGTCCGGGTGGGCCGCGACCGGCTGATCGGCGAGACCGAGGACCTGCCGGCCGGTGGCCGGGAGGGCGCCAAGGCCACGTTCCAGATGGAGCGTTCGGGAGTCGCCGCGATGGCGCTCGGCATCGTGTCGCAGTGCCTCGAGCTCTGCGTCGACTATGCGAAGAACCGCGTGCAGTTCGGACAGCCCATCGGCGAGTTCCAGTTGATCCAGCTGAAGCTCGCCAAGATGGAGGTGGCGCGGATGAACCTCCAGAACCTGGTGTTCCGGGTGATCGAGACCTCGAAGGCCGGCAAGCCCATGACCCTGGCCGAGGCGTCGGCCATGAAGCTCTACGCGGCCGGCGCGGCGGTCGAATGCGCGCTCGAGGCGGTGCAGCTCTTCGGGGGCAACGGCTACATGTCGGAGTTCCAGGTCGAGCAACTCGCCCGCGACGCGAAGGTCCTCCAGATCTACGGCGGAACCGACGAGATCCAGACCTCCCAGATCGCCCGCAGCCTGCTCGCCGGTGAGGGGGCTTAGCCTGGACCGATGGGACCGTTCGGCACGACGGGGCACGGACTGAAGTTCCGCCTCGCGCGGACCCCGGTCACCATCGAGTGGACGTTCCTCCTCCTCCTCGGGTTCTACGTCTTCGCCGGAGCTCGCCCGGCCGGCTACGGCCTGGTCTTCGGCGTCGTCGTGCTGGTCTCGATCGTGGCCCACGAGTTCGGTCATGCCCTCGCCTTCCGGGCCTACGGGCACGAATCGACCGTGTCGATCCACGGGCTCGGCGGGCTCACCATGAGCCGCGGTGGCCGAGAGCTTCGCGACACCGACGAGATCGTGATCAGCCTCGCCGGCCCGGCTGCCGGCGTCGCCATCGGCCTCGTCGCCCTCGCCCTCCAACGAACCGACATCGGAGACCAGCACCTCGCGATCGAGGTCGCCCTCAACGACCTGGTCTGGGTGAACCTGGCCTGGGGGCTGGTCAACCTGGTGCCGGTGCTTCCCCTCGACGGCGGGATGGTCATGGACCGGCTGGTGCATCGGGCCTCGCCTCGCAACGGCGACCTGCTCGCGCCGGCGATCTCCGCCGCGGTCGCGGCACCGCTCGGGGTGTGGGCCTTCCTCGAAGGCTTCCCCTTCGCGGCGATCATCGCGGCGTTCTTCGTGGCCATGAACCTCCGCGGCGTGACCGACGCGCGGACCGAGCGACGACTCGAGCAGCAGACCCGAGCCGCCGACGAGGCGCTCGGCCTGTTGCGATCCCCCCACCCCGACCGTGCGATCGTCGAGCTCGAGCGGGTGCTCGCCGCGACGACGGCGCCCGACATCTGGGACCGAGTCGCGCTCGGGCTGGCCTGGGCGCGGGCCTGGCGTGGGGCGCCGGACGACCCGGATCGGGTCGCACAGCTGGTATCCGCCCTGCACGGCCGACACGACACGGCGTTGCTCTCCGCGTGGACGGCGCGTTGCGCCGGTCGGGAGCCCGAGCAGCTCGCGTTCCTGTCGCGAGGCTTCGCCCACGATCACACCGAGCCGCCGCTCTGGTACGTCGAGCGGATGCTGCCGGGCCGCGACGCCGTGCTCGACCTCATCGGCTGGATCGACCAGCTCGATCTGGCGGACCGCCACGACGGCCTTGGTCGGCTGGCCGTCTCCCTGGAACGCAGTGGACGGCCAGCCGACGCGACCGTGGTGCGTCAGGTGATGGCCCGCCCGGTCAGCATGCCGATCACCTGACCGTTCACCTCAGAGCCACCGAGTCACTTCAGCACCAGCGCGATCAGGGCGAAGTGACAGGCCCCGGCGCCGACGGTCATGGCGTGCCAGATCTCGTGGTATCCGAAGGTCGCCGGGCGAGGGTTCGGCCGCCTGCTGGCGAGCACGACCACGCCCACCGAGTAGAGCAGTCCGCCGGTGCCGAGGAGGATGAGCCGAGCAGCGTCGAGGTTGGCGAGCAGCTGGGGCATCACGAGGACCGAGCCCCAACCCATCACGACGTAGAGCCACGACCCTGACCGGGTGGAGGTGGCGGTGACGCGCACCATCTTCATGATCACCCCGGCGAGGGCCGTGACCCACACCACCACCAGCATGGGTATCCCCCACACACGAGGGAGCACCAGGAGGCAGATGGGCGTGTACGTGCCGGCGATCAAGACGAAGATCATCGAGTGATCGAGCCGGCGCAACCACTTCACCGACGTCGGCGTGCGGGCCAGGCGGTGGTACGACGCCGATGCCCCGAACAGCCCGGCGAGGCTCGCCCAGTAGACGGCGACCGCGACGCGGGCGGCAGTGCTGTGCGCGGCGGCGAGCAGGAACAGTCCGGCGGGGATGCTCAAGAAGAAGGCGGCCTGGTGGATCCGTCCGCGCCACGACGGCTTGACCAGCGCGTCGAACACGCCTTCGGGCCCGCCGCCGCTGTCGATGTCATCGCTCCCGATCGTGTCGATCGGGTCCCCGGCCTCGTGCATCCGCCCTCCTGAGGATCTGAATGTAACCAGATCGGCTCAGGAACCGGAAGAGGCGATATCTCCCGTTCTTCGAGCATTCACAGGACTCTGCTCATCCGTTCTGATCGCAAGCTCACAGGACCTTGGAGAGCGATCCGATCGGCATCCGCAGCTCGGCGAGCATCTCCAGATCCTCATTCGGCTGCCGGCCGAGGGTCGTGAGGTAGTTGCCGACGATCAAGGCGTTGATCCCCGCGGTCATCCCCGCCGACTGGAGGTCACCGAGGGTGAGCTCGCGCCCACCTGCATATCGCAGGATCACGTCGGGCAGGCCCACGCGGAAGAGTGCGATCCACTTGAGGGCCTCCTTCGCCGGCGTGAGCGATCGCAGCTCGAGGGGCGTGCCGGGACGTGGGTTCAAGAAGTTGAGCGGCACCTCCGCCGGCGCGACCTCCTGCAGCTGGCCGAGCAATTCGAGGCGCTGCTCGTCGGACTCTCCCATCCCGAGCAGCACGCCACAGCAGAGCTCCATGCCGAACTCGCGGACGAGCTCGCAGGTCTCGTGACGCTCCTCCCACGTGTGGGTGGTCACGACCTGACCGAAGAACGAGCGGGCGGTCTCGAGGTTGTGGTTGTAGCGGTGCACGCCACCCTCCGCGAAGCGGCGCGCCTGGTCACGGGTGAGGATGCCGGCCGACACTGCGACGTCGAGGCCTTCGGCCTGCACGACGGGCACCAGCTCGAGCACCCGGCGCATCGTCGTCTCGTCGGGGCCGCGCACGGCCAGCACGATGCAGAACTCGGTCGCGCCGAGCTCGGCGGTCTCCCGGGCGGCGCGCACCACCTCGTCGGTGTCGAGGAACGCCGTCGCGAGCACCGGGGTGTCGAATTGCGCCGACTGCGAGCAGAAGTGACAGTCCTCGGGACACCCCCCGGTCTTGGCGGAGATGATCCCCTCGACCTCGACGGTGTCACCGCACCACTCGAGACGCACCTCGTGCGCGAGGGCGCACAGGGCGCCGAGCTGTGACGCCGGCAGGGCGGCCAGTGCCGCGACCTCGTCGGCGGTCAGGCGGCGGCCTTCGTCCAGCAACGCGACGCGAGCGACGTCGATCGCGACGTGCTGGGATTCAGCCTGGGATTCAGTCACGGCCATGGGGGCTCCGGAATCGAAGTGGGGTCGTTGCAGGACCTACGGTGGCCCACGACAGTACTGAGGAGGTCCGGTGGTGGACGAAGCCGGAGCGTGGGTGGAGCGTGACGCCGCAGTCGTGTGGCACGGCTTCACCCAGATGTCCACCTATGCCGACAACGCCCCGATCGTCGTCGAGCGAGGCGAGGGGCGCGAGCTCATCGACGTCGATGGTCGCCGTTATCTCGATGCGATCTCGTCGCTGTGGGTGACGACGCTGGGCCACCGCGTGCCCGAGCTCGATGACGCCGTGCGCTCGCAACTCGACCGGGTCGCACACTCGACGTTGCTCGGCAACGGCAACCGGATCGTGGTCGAGCTGGCCGAGGCCCTCGCACCCCTCGTGCCCGTCGACGATGCCCACTTCGTGTTCGCGTCCGACGGCGCGGCCGCGGTCGAACAGGCCCTCAAGATCGCGTTCCAGTTCTGGACGAACCAGGGTGTGACCGGTCGCACGCGGTACCTCGCCTTCGGCGGGGCGTACCACGGCGACACGATCGGCTCACTCTCGGTCGGGGCCGGCGGGTTCGGCACCGACATCTTCGACCCGCTGCGCTTCGCGGTGGTCCGAGCTCCGGGCTTCGACGACCCCGCGTGCATCGATCGCGCCGTCGAGTTGATCGAGACCCGCGGCGCCGAGCTCGCCGCGGTCGTGGTCGAGCCGCTCGTCCAGGGGGCAGCGGGCATCCGATGCCGCCCCGCGGCGGACTTCGCCGCGCTCGGCGAGGCGTGCGCGGCGCATGACGTGTTGTTGATCTGCGACGAGGTCGCGACCGGGTTCGGTCGCACCGGCACCTTGTTCGCGTCCGAGCAGTGCGGCCTTCGACCTGACATCGCGGTGTTGGGCAAGGGCGTCACCGGCGGGTACCTGCCGATGGCCGCCACCGCCGCGTCGGGGCGCGTGTTCGAGGCGTTCCTGGGCGAGGACCTCGGGCCGCGGACCTTCTACCACGGCCATTCCTACGGCGGGAACGCCCTCGCGGCCGCAGTGGCGTTGCGGCACCTCCAGCTGCTCGACGAGTGGGACGTGCTCGGCAACGTGGCCGCCCGGTCGGCGCAGCTCGACGCGGTGCTGACCGAGCGGATCGCACCGCTCGATCCGGTCGGGGAGGTCCGCCGGCAGGGGCTCATGGCCGGCATCGAGCTCGCGCCGCCGGTCGAGGGTCTTCGCTGGGGCCGGCGTGTGAGCGCCGCGTGCGTCGAGCGCGGGGTCCTCATCCGACCCTTGGGCGACGTGATCGTGATCATGCCGATCCTCACCTCCACCGCGGACGAGATCGACCGCATCGTCGACACCCTTGCCATCGCCATCGAGGAATCGGCGATATGAGCTGGGCGGATCGCATCGCTACCCACCTCGCCACCGCGCGAGACCGAGGCCGGTGGCGCACGATCCGCACGGTCGACGACGGCTCGACCCGGACCCGCCTCACCAGCGACGGCACGTCGATCGTCAGCTTCGCGTCGAACGACTACCTCGGTCTCTCACAGCACCCGACGGTGATCGACGCCGCGCGGGACGCCCTCGACCGTTGGGGAACTGGTGCCGGCGCGGCGCGCCTGATCGTCGGGGGTCGCCCGGTGCACGACGAGCTCGAGGCCGAGCTGGCGTCGTGGTGCGAACGCGACGCGGCCTTGCTGTTCCCCACCGGCTTCCAGGCGAACCTCGGCGTGCTCGGCGCGCTGGTGGAGGCTGCCGGTCGCGACGACGTCGTCGTCCTGAGTGACGAGTTGAACCACGCATCGATCATCGACGGCATCCGAGGCGCCCGCGCCCGCGTCGCGGTGTACCGCCACGGCGACGTCGACCACGTCCGCCAGCTCCTCGACACCCACGATCCGTCGTTGCGCCTGGTGGTGAGCGATGCGGTGTTCTCGATGGACGGCGACACCGCCCCGCTCGACGACCTGGCCAAGGTGTGCGACGAGGCCGGTGCGCTGCTCGTCGTCGACGCCGCTCACCGCGTCCTCGGCCCCGAGATGCCGGACGGCGCGATCGTCGTGGGCACGCTGTCGAAGACGCTGGGCTCGCTCGGCGGCTTCGTGGCCGCGAGCCACGAGGTGGTCGACCTGTGCCGCAACGCCGCCCGATCGTTCATCTTCACCACCGCGTCGACCCCCGCCGATACCGCCGCGGCGCTCGCCGCGCTGCGCATCGTGCGCTCCCCCGAAGGCGACGACCTGCGAGCTCGACTCCGAGCCCATGTCGAGCTGATCGAGCCCGGGCATCCGTCGCCGATCATCGCGGTGGTCCTCGGCGACGAGGACGTGGCGATGGCCGCGTCCCATCACCTGCTCGCGGAGGGACTCCTGGTGCCGGCGATCCGCCCTCCGACGGTCGCCTCCGGAACCAGCCGACTCCGCGTCGCGCTCAGCGCCGCACATGATGCGGCCGACGTCGAGAGGCTCGCCGACCTCCTCCAAGCGCTGCCGCGCCTGCTCGGAGTGCTCCGGCGGTGACGAGCGCGGTCCGTCCCCATCGGTTGATCGTCGTGGCCGGCACCGCCACGGAGGTGGGCAAGACGTGGGTGACCGCCCGACTCGTCGAGGAGCTGCGACGCCGCCGGGTCACCGTCGCCGTGCGCAAGCCCGCACAGTCCTACGACCCGGCGGACCACACGACCGATGCCGACGTGCTCGGCGCTGCCAGCGCCGAGGCGCCCGAGATCGTGTGCCCGCCGCACCGGTGGTACCCGGTCCCGATGGCGCCGCCGATGGCGTCGGATGTGCTCGATCGAGGCCCCGTGCTGATCGACGAGCTCCTCAACGAGGTCCGTGACTCGTGGCCGGGGCGCGCGCCGGACGTCGGCATCGTCGAGCTCGCCGGTGGGGTGCGCTCCCCGATGTCCCACGATGCCGACGGTGTCGATCTGGTGGAGCGGCTCGCCCCCGACCTGGTGGTACTGGTCGCCGATGCGGGGCTCGGCACCATCAATGCCGTTCGACTCAGCGCGCCGCCGCTCGTCGAGCTCGCGCCGGTGGTGGTGGTGCTGAACCGCTTCGACGGGAGCGACGCGTTGCACGCTGCGAACCTCGAGTGGTTGTCGGGCGAGGTCAGCTCGCTCGCCCCGAACGTCGACACGCTGCTCGGCGCGGTGCTCGACATCCTCCCCGCATACTGCACCGGGTGCGGGCTGCCCGCCGGTGATTGCCCCGGCGGGTGCGCACCCCCGCTCGACCCACCCCGGCACTGTCCCCGCTGCGGGCGACGCATGGCGGTGACGATCACCCCGACCGGGTCGACGTCACGCTGTCGCGACCACGGCGAGCTCGGCTCCCCCAGGGATTGACACCAGCCAGATCGTCTACCATCTCAATGGTAAACTGATGCCATGCGAGCAACCATTGACAAGGCAGGGCGGCTGGTCATCCCGAAGCCATTGCGCGACCACCTCGGGCTCAGGCCTGGCGAGGTCGAACTGACGGCAGACGGCGCCGCCCTTCGCATCGAGCCGATCGTCGACGACACCATCGAGGAGCGTGGTGGCCGACTCGTCATCCCGGCGTCCGGCGAGGTCCTCACGGCACGCGAGATCGAAGTGCTGCGCGATGCCGACCAGGCCTGACGACGACCTGCTCGTCGACACGAGTGCGGCGATCGCTCTCTCCGTCGGCGATCACGAACACCATGTCTCGACGATCGACGCACTCAGCGGACACCGTCTCGGACTGGCAGGTCACGCCGCTTTCGAGACGTTCTCGGTGCTGACCCGGCTCCCCCCGCCGGCTCGCCGTTCGCCGTCGACAGTGGCCCGCATGCTGGACGCGAACTTCCCGGCCAGCCGATTCCTGTCGGTCGACGGCACGAGGCGGCTGCTCGAGCGTCTGGCGGAGGGCGGGCTCGCAGGTGGAGCGGTGTACGACGCACTCGTGGGTGCCGCTGCGGTCGAGCATGGACTGACGCTCGTGACCCTGGACCGCCGCGCACTCGACACGTATCGATCGCTGGGCGTGACCGTGGAGATCCTGCCGATCGCCTGATCGGCGGCTCCATCAGGCCTCGAACCACTCCCTGCGGCAATGGATCTCGCGACCACTCCACTCGTCGTCGACCATCGAGTTCACGACCACCGAGTCATCGCAGCGGACCACGGCTCGTCGGCCGGCAGGTGTCCGGGCGAACGCCACGGCGCGCCACGGGTCTCCCCCCATGTGGACCACCGTCCAGGTCTCGATCGTCGCTGAGCCCACATGATCCGGGTCGAGCTCCACGAGCGGAGTGCGAGCCGCGGTGGTGGCGCCGACCTCCGCCGCGACGAACGGCGCCGCAGGCGGCGTGCACGACCACGCGGCGACGCCCTGCTTGGTGATCATCCCGCTCACCGCGGTGACCAGGCCCCGAGCTGACGGCTCCGCACGCAGCGCGGAGACGAAGGGCTCCATCGCCTGGAGCACGAAGTTGTTGAGCGGCCCTCCGGCGAAGCTCATCCCCCCGGAGGTCGTGAGTGGTCGACCGGGGTCGAGGCCGAGCTCTCGCACCTGGACCTGCACCGCGGCCGGGAAACAGCT
>DATEEV010000149.1:0-5903 GCA_035281005.1 Microthrixaceae bacterium
CGAGTTGCGCTCACGGTTCGGCGCGACCGGCGGGCCGTTCGCCGAGGCGTACGTGGTGGCCCACGAGTACGGCCACCACGTACAGAACCTCATGGGCACCAACCAGCGCGTCGGTGGCGATCGAGAAGGCGCAGAGTCGGCCGCGGTGCGCCTCGAGCTGCAGGCGGACTGCTACGCCGGGGTGTGGGCGGCGAACGCGGTCGAGACCGACCTGATCGAGGAGCTCACTCCGACTGACATCGCGGACGGACTCAGCGCGGCGGCCGCCGTCGGTGACGACCGCATCCAGGAACGTGCGACGGGCCGGGTGGACCCTGATTCATGGACTCATGGCTCATCGGAGCAGCGTCAGTCGTGGTTCACCCACGGGTACGAGACGGGGGACCCGCGGCGCTGCGACACCTTCGCGGCGTCCGAGCTCTGAGGCGTCCGAGCTCTGAATGGTGTCAGCTGGCGCGGGGCAGGCCCTGCGCCGCGAGCGCGGCGGCGACTTCGTCCGTCACCGCCTCGGCGACGAACTGATGGCCGGCTCGGTTGGGGTGGAAGAGGTCTGCCGCGTAGAGCTCGTGGCCGCGCCGTAGGAACTCGTCATTGATCCGGCTGACGAGGTCGACCCGTACGACCCGGTCGCGGCCGCGCACGGCCGACTCGCCGAGCCGGTCGATGAGCGCGGAGCGACGGGCCATGATCGGCCGCCACATCGACGGGGTGCGCGGGATGATCGACAGGTCGGCCACGCCGAAGAGCACCACCGGGGCCACCGGTTCGAGCAGATCGAGCAGCGCTGCGAGCCGTCGGCGGAACGCACCGGCCCTGGTGCCGTGGGCGACGTCGTTCGTGCCGACGGCGACGACGAAGGCGTCGGGCCGGGTCATGATCGCGGCGGGCGCCTGACGCACCAGCACGTCGAGCACGCGCGAGCCGCCCCGCGCCATGCTCTGCACGCCGACGTTCCAGGGGAGACTGTCGGCCACCTGGGCCATGAAACTGTGGCCCGGGCTCTCGAGGCCCGGCCCGGTCAGGCTCGAATCACCCAGGAGCGTCAGTCGCAGCGCTGGGCCGTTCCGAGCCCCGTAGCTTCCGGACAGGTCATGGTCGAGGAACTGCGGGAGGGGCGCGTGAGCTGCACGTCGTGCCTGTGCCCAGAGCCCCCCGCCGGTCGCCAACGCAAGGCTCGGCACACCGAATGCCATCCTCCGCATTTGCACTGTTCACAGGGTGGACCGATCCACGCCGCAGCGTCAATCGGTTTGTCGGACCACGTCAAAGTCGGGGAGTCGGCCAGTCGTCGGGGCGGATCGCGGCGTCGGTGCCGCCATCGGCGAACAGCAGCGCTCCGCAACAGAACGATGCGCTGGGCGACAGCAGGAAACCGATCACCTCGGCGATCTCGGCCGCAGTCGCGGCGCGGCCCGTGGGGATGGGGTAGACGTCGCCGAGGGTGAGGTAGGTCTCGACCTTGCCCTCGTTCATCGGCGTGTCGACCAGGCCAGGGGCGATCGCGTTGAGCCGGATGCCCGCACCGATCCATTCCGGTGTCACGGCGTGGCGGCGCACCCACCGGGCGAGCGCGATCTTCGAGCACGGGTAGCCGTAGCCCGGGTGCGGGAGTGCGGCGGCTCGCGCCGCATCCTCGTCGCCGCTCAGGCACGCCTCCACCACCGAGATCGGCGCGCCGGGATAGGTGGTGGTCGAGTTCGAGCTGATCGCCACCGCCGCGGGATCGGTCCCGGCGACGAGCAGTGGGCGCAGGCCTTCGAGCGTGGCCACCGCACCGAAGTGGTTGACCGAGACGACATGATCGTCGCCCGCGTCGATGGTCCCGGCCCCGGCGACGAGGCGGTCGATCGACCCGCCCGCAAGGCGTGTGATCTGGACGACCATGGCGGTGCGGCCGGCCGGTGTGGACAGGTCGGCCACGACCTCGGCGTCGTGCAGGTCGACCCCGACCACCCGGTGGCCGTCGCGCTCGAAGTGGGTGCGCAGGGCCGTCCCGATGCCGCCTGCGGATCCGGTGACGACCACGGTCAGCGACATCGGAGGCTGGTCCGCGCTCAGCTCGTGCCGAAGTCGTCGAGCGCTTCGCGGGTCGCGGCGCTGGTGAGGAGCTCGGCGAAGGCGGCCTCCTCATGAGCGCGGGCCGCGGCGACCGCGTCGGCGCGGCCGGCGAGCATCGCCGACTTGATCGCCACCAGCGCGGCGAGCGGTGCCGAGGCGATGCGTTGTGCGACCTCGAGTGCGGTCGGGACGAGGGCGTCGAGTTCGAGCACTTCGAGGGCCAGGCCCCACTCCACGGCCTCCTCGGCGGTGACCCAGTCGCTCGTGAACAGGACCTTCGCGGCGCGCTGCCATCCCATGCGAGCCGGGAACAGCAGGCTGCTCGCCGCCTCGGGCGGGACGCCCAGCTCGGCGAACGGCACCCGGAACCGGGCCTGGCTCGAGACGTACACGAGGTCGCAGTGGGGGAGGATCGTGAACCCGATCCCGATGCCGAGCCCGTTGACGGCAGCCACCAGCGGTTTATCGAAGCGGCCCAGCGCGTCGAGCAGCGCGGGGAACCCCGACTCGATGGCCTCACCGGCGGCGAGTCGGGCCATCTCCTTGAGGTCCTGACCGGCCGAGAACGCCCGACCCTCGGCGGTGAGCACGACGACCTTGACGCCGTCGTCGGCCCGGGCGTCGTCGAGCGCGGCGGCCGCCGCGAAGTAGAGGGGCGAGTCGAACGCGTTGAGTGCCTCGGGCCGGTCGAGGGTGATCAGTCGCACCTCACCGTGGTCGTCGATCCGGATCATGGTCGTCTCGTGTCTCCGTGCACGGGCCGGGACCGTAGCGCGGCCCGTGTTCTCACCCTGTTCTCACGCTCGATGAGTACAACGGAGCCATGCACGCTGACCCCGAGCTGGCCGGCCCGAAACGGACTGACCCGATTCCGAGAAGGCGCCCCTGGGATGGGACACGATGGGCGTCGATGAGCACCCGAGTCCTCGTTGCCGACGACGATCGTGCGATCCGCGAGTCCCTCCAACGGGCACTGCATCTGGAGGGGTACGAGGTCGATCTGGCGCCCAACGGCGCCGATGCGCTGGCGGCGGCGAAGGAGCGGCCTCCCGACGTGATGGTGCTCGATCTGATGATGCCGGCGATCGACGGGCTGACCGTGTGCCGCGTGTTGCGGACCGAGGGTGACCGCACCCCGATCCTCATGCTCACCGCACGGACCGAGACCTCCGACCGGGTCGCCGGCCTCGACGCGGGCGCCGACGACTACCTGCCCAAACCCTTCGACCTCGAGGAGCTGTTGGCCCGGCTCCGGGCCTTGTTGCGCCGAGCTACGCCCGAGGACGTCGGCGTCGGCGACGAGTCGCTCGTCGAGGTCGCGGACCTGCGCCTCGACCTCGCGGCGCGACGGGTGTGGCGCGGCGAACGGGAGATCGAGCTGTCGAAGACCGAGTTCGAGCTCTTGGCGTTGCTGGTGCAGAACGCCGGCATCGTGCTCGAGCACTCGACGATCTACG
The DNA here is from genome assembly GCA_035281005.1 of Microthrixaceae bacterium. Taxonomy (GTDB): domain Bacteria; phylum Actinomycetota; class Acidimicrobiia; order Acidimicrobiales; family Microtrichaceae; genus DATEEV01. The sequence goes on from DATEEV010000149.1 coordinate 3,516, forward strand.
ACCGGATCTGGGGCTACGACTTCGGCCCCGATTCGAAGAACCTGGCCGTGTACATCAGCTACCTGCGCCGCAAGGTCGAAGAGGATGGCGAGGACAAGTTGATCCACACCGTGCGCGGCGTCGGCTACACCCTGCGTGCGCCGTGAGCCTTCGCACCAAGCTCGTGGCCGCATTGGCGGTGCTCGCCGCATCGGCCGCGGTCCTGATCGGCGTGTTCGGGTACCGCGCCACCGCCCAGCGACTCGACGCCGAGGTCGAGCGATCGATCGAGAACGCATCGCAGGAGGTCGTCGAGCAGGTTTACGACATGCGACGGGTCGGCGGTCCCGGCGATCGGATCGATCGGGGGGCCGAACGCGGATCCGACGAGCCGACTCAGGGCTTCCCCGGCGACTTCAGACGCGACGAGATGTTCGCCAACCGTGTGGTGGGCGCCCCGAGGTTCGACTTCGAGCAGTCGGGTGTCTCGCCCCAGCTCATCGCGGCGAACGGGCGGGTGTGGCCGCTCGGCTCGGTCGAGCTCCCCGTCACCGACGCCGACCGCGCCGTCGCCGACCGTGACCGGCCGGGGGTGGAGCTGACCCGCGACGTGGAGGTCGACGGTGTGCCGTTCCGCATGCTCACGAGCTCGCTCGGTCAGGCGTCGGGCGCGGTCCAGACCGCCCGGAGCCTCGAGGAGAACCAACGGGTGCTCGACTCGCTGTTGCGGCGCATCGTGCTCGCCACGGGCGTCGTCGTGGTCGCCGCCGGCCTGATCGGCTGGGTGATCGCCCGCCAGATCACCTCGCGGTTGGTCCGCCTCACCGGCGCCGCCGAGAGCGTCGCCCGCACGGGTCGCCTCGACGTGGAGGTGCCCGTGGAGGGCACTGACGAGGCGGGTCGGCTGGGCGAGGCATTCAACGGCATGCTCGTGGCGCTCGCCGCGTCGAAGGACGACCAGCAGCGGCTGGTCCAGGACGCGGGCCACGAGCTGCGCACCCCGCTCACCAGCCTGCGCACCAACGTGGACGTGCTGCGCCGCTTCGACGAGCTCGATCCCAAGTCCCGCACGAGGCTGCTGGCCGACCTCGATGGCGAGACCCGAGAGCTGACGGCCCTGGTGAACGAGCTCGTCGAGCTCGCGACCGACCGCTACACCGACGAACCGGTCCAACGCGTCGAGCTGCGCGAGATCGTCGAGGCCGTCGCCGATCGGTCGCGGCGTCGCACCGGTCGGATCGTGACGGTCGACGCGGACGCCGCTGTCGTGGAGGCGCGGCCGCTGTCGCTCGAGCGCGCCGTCGGCAACCTGGTCGACAACGCCGCCAAGTTCGACGACTCGGGCGCACCGATCGAGGTGACCGTGCGATCCGGACGCGTGGAGGTCGCGGACCGCGGCCCTGGGATCGACCCGGCGGACCTCCCACGAATCTTCGACCGCTTCCACCGGTCCACCACCGCCAGGTCGCGACCCGGTTCGGGACTCGGCCTCGCGATCGTCCGCGACGTCGTGGAATCCCACGGCGGCACGGTCTTCGCCGGCCCCCGCGACGGCGGGGGATCGGTCATCGGGTTCGTGCTGCCCGTCGCCGACGCCGCCACCGATCGGCCCGACGGCTCGTCGATTCCAACCTGACTCTTACCCGGGTGCCGCCAGGCCCTCACCGGCGGGGTCCAACGTGTCGAGTGCTCGAACACCCTCCAACAGAGCACAGGAGACGGACATGACCAGGAAGAGAGTCACCGCTGCCGTGGTGGCAGCGGCACTCATCGGCGGCGGAATCGCCGGGACGATCTTCGTCCCGTCGTTGGTCGGCGCCCAGGACGACGCGACCACCACGACCGAGGCGCCGACCACCACCGACGCACCCACGACCACCGAGGCCGACGACGACGACGAGACGACGACCACGACCGCACCAGAGGCCGACGACGACCCGGCCGACGACGAGGTTCGCAAGGCCGGCAAGGGCCAGTGGGTCGCCGATGCGCTCGCACCGCTCGTCGAGAACGGCACGCTCACCCAGGAACAGGCCGACGCCGTCATCAAGGCGCTGCAGGACGCGCGACCTGACGGGCCGGGCCGGGGTCATGGCCGGGGCCATCACCACATCGGCGTCAGCCTCGAGACCGCGGCCAGCTCGATCGGCATCACCGTCGAGGAGCTCGTGACGGCGATGCGAGACGGCGCTTCGATCGCCGAGGTGGCGACCAGCAAGGGCGTCGACCCGGCGAAGGTGATCTTCGACCTCGTGGCCGAGGTGAAGACCCGCCTCGACGAGGAGGTCGCCGAGGGCGACCTGACCCAGGAGGAAGCGGACAACCGCCTCGAGCGGGCGACCGAGGAGATCACGGACTTCGTGAACCGTGACCGTCCGGTCGGCTACGGCTTCCGCGGCGGCCCCGACG
>DATEEV010000150.1:0-3591 GCA_035281005.1 Microthrixaceae bacterium
GCGCGGACCGACCCGGACCTGCCCAAGCACGACGGGCTGACCTACTTCATCGTCGACATGCACTGGCCCGGCGTCGACGTTCGCCCGCTCCGGCAGATGACCGGGTCCGCGGAGTTCAACGAGGTGTACCTCACCGACGTCCGCATTCCCGACGACCATCGGGTCGGCGACGTCGGCGAGGGTTGGCGCTGCGCTCGCACCACGCTGGCCAACGAGCGCGACACGATCGCCGGATTGTCCCTCGACCCCACGTCGCTGATGGGCGGCGCCGCGGCAGGGCGGGAGCCCTGGGCGGAGTATCTCCGAGACGTTCCCGACCGGTCCGACCCGGTGGTGCGACAGCGTCTCGCGCAGCTGTACATCGAGGAGCAGGTTCGTCAGATCACCGTGTACCGGGCGACTGCGGCTCGTCTGCGGGGCGCCCAGCCGGGCCCCGAGGGCTCGGTGAACAAGGTGTTCAACGCCGAGCTCAACCAGCGGCGTTGGTCGACCGCCGTCGATGTCACCGGAGTGAACGGCATCGCGTGGGAGCCGGGCGACCAGGCGGCGGCGAACAGAGCTCAGCGGTTCCTGCGCTCGCGGGCGAACACCCTCGAGGGCGGGACGTCGGAGGTGCTGCGCAACCAGATCGGCGAGCGGGTGCTGGGACTGCCGCGCGAGCCCGATGACGACAAGGACCGACCGTGGACGTCGGTCCTGCGATGAGATCTACCGTCTTTCAGGAGGAGTCGAGATGAGCGATGTGACCTACGAGGGCTTGACGGCCATCGTGACCGGAGCGGGAGGAGGCCTCGGTCGCTGCCACGCGCTGGCGCTCGCGGACCGCGGGGCCAAGGTGGTGGTCAACGACCTCGGCGGGAACGCGGACGGCACGGGCGCCAGCGAGAGCATGGCCGACCGCGTCGTCAAGGAGATCCTCGAAGCGGGCGGCGAGGCCGTCGCCAACCACGACTCCGTCGCCACTCCCGAGGGCGGCGCGGCGATCGTCCAGACCGCACTCGATGCGTTCGGCGGAGTCGACATCGTCATCAACAACGCGGGGATCCTGCGTGACAAGAGCTTCGCCAAGATCGAGCCGGCCGACTTCGACATCCTCGTCGACGTCCACCTGCGTGGTGCGTTCCACGTCAGCCAGCCTGCGTTCAAAGTGATGAAGGAACGCGGCTTCGGTCGCTTCGTGCACACCACCTCGGCCGCAGGCCTCTTCGGCAACTTCGGTCAGGGCAACTACGCCGCGGCGAAGATGGGCCTGATCGGCCTCTCGAACGTGCTGGCGATCGAGGGAGCGAAGGCCAACATCAACTCGAACGTCATCGCACCGATCGCCAAGAGCCGCCTGACCGAGAACCTGCTCGGACCGATGGCCGAGGTACTGGCGCCCGAGCTGGTCACGCCGCTGGTCGCCTACCTCGTCTCGCCGGGGTGTTCGATCACTCACGAGATCTTCAGCGTCGGCGGTGGTCGCGTCGCACGGGTGTTCATCGGGCTCGCCAACGGCTGGTACGCAGGCAAGGACCAGTCGTTCACACCCGAAGACGTCGCCGCCCACATCGACGAGATCCGCGACACAGAGGGCCACATCATCCCGGAGAGCATCACCGACGAGATGATGCTCCTGATGTCCAACCTCAACGGATAAGCGGAGGTCGTCCGATGCCCATCGATGTCGACAAGGTCCGAGGCGCCGAATTGCGCGGCGGCATGGCCGAGTGGAACCAGAACGACGTGATCCTCTACCACCTCGGCATCGGCGCCGGGGTGCCCGCGACCGACCCCAACGAGTTGCAGTACACCTACGAGGGTGCCGCTCTGAAGGTGCTTCCCAGCTTCGGTGTGCTCTCGGTGTTCGGCACGCTCGGCGGGATGGTGGGCCTCGACGGCATGGAGTTCAACCCGATGATGCTGCTGCACGGCGAGCAGGACATCGAGCTGCACAAGCCGCTGCCGGTCCAGGCGAAGGTCGAGAACTCGGGTCGCCTCGTCGACGTCTACGACAAGGGCAAGGGGGCGGCCGTCGTGGTCGCGACCGAGACCCGCGACGAGTCGGGCGAGTTGCTGTGCACCAACCGCTTCCTCTCGTTCATCCGGGGCGAGGGCGGCTTCGGCGGAGATCCCGGTCCCGGGCCCCGCAACCTCAGGCCCGACCGCGCGCCCGATCTCGTGACCGAGTCGACCACGCTGCCCCAACAGGCGCTCCTCTACCGGCTCTCGGGGGACCGTAATCCGCTGCACGTCGACCCGAACATGGCCAAGCTCGGTGGGTTCGACACGCCGATCCTGCACGGCCTGTGCTCTTACGGGATCGTCTGCAAGGCGGTGGTCGACGCCGCCCTCGACGGCGCCGTCGATCAGGTCGCCCGCTACGAAGCGCGCTTCGCCGGGGTGCTGTTCCCCGGCGAGACGATCGTCACCTCGATGTGGCGCGAGGGCGACGACCGCATCGTCATCGACGCCCGCTGCAAGGAGCGCGACGCCGCGGTGATCACCAATGCCGCCGTCACCATCCGCTGACCACCCTCTACTGACAAACCACCTACCGATGATCAGGAGTACATGACCCATGAGTTTCACCTTCCTTTCCGATGACTGGCTCGCCGAAGCCCAGAAGCTCGCCGCCGAGCTCGGCAACGGCGATGCGGGCGCCGCGTCCGATCTCAAGATCAACGTCACCGTCACCGGCGGCCCCGAAGGGGACCGCGAGCTGCACCTCAACGGCGGCCAGTTCGCCACTGGACACGTGGAGGACTCGCCCACCTCGTTGACCGTGCCGTACGACGTCGCCCGCAAGATGTTCCTCGAGGGTGACCAGCAGGCCGCCATGCAGGCCTTCATGGGCGGACAGATCAAGGTCACGGGCGACATGTCCAAGCTGATGCAGATGCAGGGCGGCACGCCTGCCGACCCCAAGGCCGCGGCCGATTTGGCTGAACGGCTGAAGGCGATCACGGCCTGATCCCACACCCGGGCGGGGGCAGCAGGTCGTCCGCCGACGCGGACGAGCGGTCCTGCCTGCCTCCGTCGAGGGCTGGGTAGCCTCCCGCCATGTCGAAGCCCTCCGCTGCGCGACCCCGAATCAGGCGCACGCAGGAGGAACGCAGCACCGCGACCCGCACGCTGTTGCTCGACGCGACCGTCGAGTGCCTGATCGAGCTGGGGTACTCGGCAACGACCACGACGGTCATCGCAGAGCGTGCCGGGGTATCTCGCGGCGCGCAGATGCACCATTACCCGACCAAGGCCGAGCTCATGGCCGCAGCAGTGCAACACCTCGCGCAGCGCATCGCCACGGAGTTGTCCGACGACCTCTCGAAGGACCTGCGCCGACGCCCGCCGACGAGTCGAGCCGTCGCCATGGCGTCGCTCGACGCGATCTGGAAGCGATACGCCAGCCCCCTCTTCGAGGCCTGGGTCGAGCTCTGGGTCGCGGCGAGGACCGACGACGACCTCCGGACCCTGCTCGCACCCACCGAGGTGCAGATCCGCGACAGCATCCGCGCCGGATTGGCCGAGTTGTTGGGTCCCAACGTGCCCGACGACCGCTACGGGGAACTGTGGTCGTTGACCTTCTACCTCCTGCAGGGGATGGCCTTC
>DATEEV010000151.1:0-6047 GCA_035281005.1 Microthrixaceae bacterium
CGTCGCCAGCAAGATCGCCCGGACCGTCGACGTGCTCGGCCTCGACCGCTTCGACCTGAAGTACAGCGCCGGACGCCTTCCCCACTCGCTGACGATGCGAGGCATCGAGCTCTACGGCACCCAGGTGATCCCCCGGGTGCAGGAGCTCCTCGCCGAACGCACACCGGCGTCGGTCGGCTAGCACGCTCGTCACGCCAGGAGCGCGGCGTCACCCGCGACGGCGACGACGTGTCGATCAGGAACTCGTTGACACCGGAAGGTCGGCCGTGTTGGGGTGCTCGTAGGGGCTCGAACGGGAGGAACAACGGATGCGTCGCTCATGGCTGCTGCTGGTCGTTCCCGCCGTCGCGCTCGCGGCCAGCTGCATCCCACCCCCCGAGCCGCCACCGACGACCACGACCTCGACGTCGGTCGCGACGACCACGACGACCGTGGTGACCTCGAACGAGGCGACAGCGGTGAGCGCTGGCGGGGGCCATGCCTGCGCGGTGCTCAGCGACGGTGGTGTGTCCTGCTGGGGTTGGAACGCGTTCGGTCAACTCGGCAGCACGACCAACTCCGGCTCCGGCTTTGGCAACACCACACCGAACCCGGTACCGGACCGCGTCGACGGCATCGACGGCGTCATCGCGGTCACCGCCGGCGAGTTCCACACCTGCGCGCTGCTCGACGACGGGACCGTCTGGTGCTGGGGCGTCAACGCCTACGGTCAGCTCGGCACCGAAACCAATCTCGCGACCCTCGCCGTGAACCCCACTCCGATCCAGGTGCTCGGCATCGGCCCCGCCACCGCGGTCGCGGCGGGCGAGAACCACACCTGCGCACTCGTCGAGGACGACGGGGTCTGGTGCTGGGGCCTCAACCTCTACCGCCAGCTCGGCCACGAGACCAACGCCGTCACCTTCAACCCGAACCCGATCCCGACCCAGGTGGGCGGCACCCTCGACGCAGTCAGCCTGTCGCTCGGCAGCGGCCATTCCTGCATCGTGACCAACACCAGCGAGATGAAGTGCTGGGGCCTCAACCGTGATGGCCAGCTCGGCAACCCGGCCGGGCTCGGCACCTTCGTCACGAGCTCGACGCCGCTCGCGGTGACCGGCATGACCCACGCCGCGGTGTCCGAAGGGGGCGGGTTCCGCCATTGTGCGGTGCTGAGCGACGCCACCGTCTCGTGCTGGGGGCACGGGTATTTCGGGGACAGCCCAGACGCGGTCCCGGACCCGGTCGACGGCCTCGCCGACGTCGTCTCGCTCTCCGGCGGGCTCCTCCACACGTGCGGGGTGGTCTCGGCCGGCAAGGTGTTGTGCCTCGGTGTGAACGGATTCGGTGAGCTCGGGAACACGGGTCCCGGAACGTTCACGCCCACCATCGTCGGCGGCATCGACGACGCGGTCACCGTCAGTGCCGGCACCCAATTCACCTGCGCGCTGCACGCCGGCGGAGCCATCTCCTGCTGGGGCCACAACAGCCTCGGTCAGCTCGGCAACCTCACCAACGTCGGGACCGAGACGCCGAACCCGTCGCCGCTGCCCGTGATCGGGTTCCCCTGACGGGACCGCCACCTTCGCGTGCCGCGGCGGCGAACGTCTGTCGCTACGCCAGGTTGAGCTGCCAAGTCGCACCAAAGGGGTCACCGACCCAGCCGAACCGGGTGCTGAACCCGTAGTCATCGAGCGGCATGAACACCTGACCACCCTCGCCGAGTCGATCGAAGAGCCGCTGGAGCTCAGCGTCGTTCTCGCAGTCGATCCAGAGTGACACCGCCGGGGTGAACCCCCACTCATGATCGACGGGGCTGTCGGCACAGCTGAGCTCGCTCCCGGCAAGACGGAACGACGCGACCTTGACGGTGCCCTCGGGCCCGGGCTCACCCGGGCCGTAGTGGTCGATCTCGACGAGCTCGAAGTCGTCGAAGACCTCACGGTAGAGATCGAGTGCTGCGGCGGCGACGCCACCCTGGAACGTGAGAAAGGTTCGGAGTCCTCGAGTCATGGATCGACACTAACGAGCGATCCCGACCTCAGATCGCTGGCGTGGGGGACCGCTGGGTGAGCAACGCCCAGGTGGCGGCGAGTTGCTGCTGGGCCGACGACCGGGTGCCGAGCGATCCGACGTGCGCGAAGCCGACGCCCGCGTAGTAGAGGATCTTCGCCCGCACCTCGGCATCGGCCTCGTCGAAGCCGAGCCTGACGATGGCATCGCGGAGCTGCTCGAAGAGCACCTGATCCGCCGAGCGCACCGCGTCCCTGGCCCGCGGGTCGTGCTGCGCCCAGTCGCGCATGGCCCGGGTCAGGTTGCGGTTCCGCTGATCGGCGAAGATCTCCATCGCGTGCAGCAGACTCCCGGCCGGGTCGGTCTGATGATCGAACCCACCGTGCAGGCGGGCGCCGTCCTCGGCCCAGCGACGGGCCAGCTCTCCCCGAAACGCGTCGAGGTCGGCGAAGTGCCAGTAGAAGCTGCCCTTGGTGACACCGAGCCGGTGGCAGAGGCTCTGGATCTTCACCCCGGCGATGCCCTCGTCCACCATCACGTCGAGCCCGGCGCGCAGCCAGTCCTCGGCACCCAGCCGCGGAGCCGCGCGCGCCGACTCAGCCATGCGAAGCCGCATGGACGGGCATGGCGAGCAGCGAGCGATACACCTCCGCGTCGTAGATCAGCGGACGATCGCCGAGGAACATCTTCCCGTACCGCTCGAAGAACACGAGCTGTTTGATCAACAGCAACTCGCCGCGCGACGGCGGAGGGGGCGCCGTGGAGGGGTCCAGCTCGCGAACACGTCGCCGCTCGGCGCGCACCGCGCGCCACCATTCGATCGGCGTCGACGGCGCGGGCGTCTCGGCATCCGGCACGGTCGCAGACCCCGTCACGGGCGCGGTCCCCGTCGCGGGCGCCATGAGCATCATCAGGTCCAGCTCGTCGAAGGGCATCGTCATGATGAGCGTCGTCTGGTACTTCAACAGCTCGAGGAACTGTTCGGGCGAGATGCCGAGCTGGTCCATCATGTCGTCACCGAAGGTGTTCAGCATGTGGTCCCGCACATCGATCCAGGCCGACTCATCGCCCAGGGCGCCTTCGAGAGAACGCCGGAAGAATCGCCGGGACGCCTCGGGCAGCCGGCCGACGATGCCCCAGTCGAGCAGCACCACCCCACCGTCGCGCGTGAGCATGAGGTTGCCGGCGTGCATGTCGCCGTGGAACACGCCCGTGCACAGTGCCAGCGCGAACCACGCCTCGATCAGCGACTCGATCGCGCGGCTGGCGTCGACGTCGTGAGTCGCGATGGATCCGAGGTCATCGACCGGGAACCCGTCGATGAACTCCATGGTGAGCACCCGGCGGCCCGACGCGTGGTCGAAGGCATGCGGGACGCTGACCCCGACGGCCCCGATCTCCTCGATCATCCGACCGAACCACTCCATCACGCGCATCTCGTTTCGGAGGTCGAGCTCCTCCGACAGCTGCTCGGCCAGACCGTCCATCGTCTGGGGCAACATGCGGGTTCCACCGAGGGGCACCTGCCGGGCGAGCCACCGCGAGAACCCCGACACCATGCCGAGGTCGACGCTGACCGACGTGGCACTGTCGGGCCGCAGGACCTTGACGGCCACGGGCGTACCGTCGACGAGACGGGCACGGTGCACGACTGCGAGCGATGCGGCGGCGAACGGCCGGGCCTCGAACTCGGCGAACACCTCCTCGAACGGGCGATCGAGGTCGGCTTCGATGATCGTGCGGACCTCGTCGTAGGGAACGGCCGGCCCCTGGTCCAACACGCCGCGCATCGCGTCCGCGAGGACCTCGCCGGCGAGGCTCGGCGACGATGCGAGCAGCTGGCCGAGCTTGACGAACGTGACGCCCAGATCGAACGCGGCGGCCTCGAGCGGCGCACCGAGCAGATCGCGCAGCGCGCGCCGCCGGCCCTCGGCGAGCCACACGATCGGTACGGGTCCGAGCCGTCGGCCCAGCACCCACGCGACCCTGCCGGCGCGCCGCCACTTCGCTCCGCGCTCGACCCCATCGAGGCCCAGGTCGATCCGCTCGATCAACGGCAGCTCGACCGATCCCGCCGCCTCCGGCCCCGCGACGGTCATCGGCGTCCGAAGCCCAGCCGGCACGAGCGGACTGCTCCCACGAAGATGTTCGGCTCGATGTCGGGCGGCTCCACTACCTCGAGCGACGTGATCCGTCGGGTGAGCGCCGTGAGCAGCATCCGCAACTCCAGTCGGGCCAGCGACGCACCGAGGCAGAAATGAGTGCCGAACCCGAACGAGATGTGCGGGTTCGGGCTGCGACGGATGTCGAACACATCGGGATCGCGGAACACACGCTCGTCACGATTGGCCGAGGGGTACATGAGCACGACGCGATCACCCTCCGCCACCGGCTGCTCGCCGATGTGATCGTCGCGGGTGACGGTCCGGAAGAAGTTGTTGAGGGGCGTGACCCAGCGGATCAACTCCTCGACCGCAGCCGGCACGAGCGACGGATCGGCCGCCATCGCCTCCCAGTCGTCGGGGTGGCGGGCGAGCTCGACCAGGCCCCGCGAGATGACCGTGCGGGTGGTCTCCGCGCCGCCCGAGATGAACAGTCCCATCTCCTGCACGATGACGTCCTGGCCCATCGGGCAGCCGTCGAGCTCCGCGTTCGCCCAGATCGACAACAGGTCGTCGCCCGGAGTCGCGCGACAGGCGGGCAGCAACTCGTCGACGACCTGCGCGAACTCGAGGATCGCGCCCATGAAGTCACGCATGACCTCCTCGTCGGCGACGACGTGATCCCGACGCATCAACCGCTCGGACCACGAACGCAGCGAAGCGGCGTGGACGTCGGGAAACCCCAGCAAGGCCGCGGTCATGCGCGCCGGGAGTGGCGCGGCGAGCTCGTCGACGACCTCGATCGTCCCTCGGTCGATGACCTCGTCGATCAGCTCGTCGATGAGTTGTTCGAGGAGCGCCGCGTGGACCTGCACGGCCTTGGGGGTGAAGCGCCTCGCGACGAGTTGGCGTTGAGCGGCGTGCGCCGGGTCGTCGAGCGCGATCATGTCGAACTCCGCGCCGTCCGGCATCGGCAGGGCGCGGAACCCTCGCCCGCTGCAGAACACCTCGTCGCGGGCCTCGACGTCGACGACCTCGTCGTGACCGAGGACCGCCCACAGCGAGTTCGCCTCGTCGCGCCACACCGGGCCCTGCGCCCGCAGCGCCCGGAGGGCGTCATGCATGCCGTCGATGTCGGCGTAGAAGTCCGGCGAGAGCAGGTCCGGCGGCGCCATCCGCCGACCATACCATCTGGAATGGTATGGAGATCCCCGCATCGACCGGCGCGGGCGCCTCCGTCACGCGAAGGTTCCTACGTCTTTCTCCGGATTCTGTCGCGGAGGATGTCGATTCGGTCCGATCCGTTCGTGGTTGGGGTATCCGGCACTCACGCCGGTCCCCACAACACCCTTCCAAGGAGGAAGTCCCATGGCTCAGTACCTGCTCTCGGTGTGGCATGACGACACGAACTACGAGATGGACGTGAACAGCGACGACGTCCAGCGCATGTTCGGCCAGGTCGCGAACTTCAACTCCGAGGTCCAGGCCGCTGGCGCCTGGGTCTTCGGTGGTGGGCTCAACCCGCCGCCCTCGGCCACCGTCGTTCGCTCCACTGACGGCGACGTCTCGATGACCGACGGCCCCTACGCCGAGTCCAAGGAGCAGATGGGCGGCTTCTGGATCATCGAGGCGGACGACCTCGACTCCGCCCTCGAGTGGGCCCGCAAGGGCTCGGCCGCGTGCGAGGGCCCCGTCGAGGTCCGTCCGTTCCAGGACGAGAGTGGCTGACGGTCTCGACACTGCCGTGCAGCTCGACCCCGCCGTGCAGATCGACGCCGTGTTCCGGCGTGAAGCCGGACGCTGCATCGCCACGCTGATCCGGGTCCTCGGCGACATCGACCTCGCCGAGGACTCGGTCGCGGAGGCGTTCGCGATCGCGGCCGAGCGATGGCCGGTGACCGGGATCCCGCCGAACCCCGGCGGTTGGATCACGACCACCGCTCGCAACCGGGC
>DATEEV010000152.1:0-13611 GCA_035281005.1 Microthrixaceae bacterium
CCTGGAGCGGCTGCACGTTGCGTGCGATCTGCTCGCCGTCGCGCTCGAAGCGGACCTCGAGCACCGCGTCGGGCCTCGCGTCGGGCGGGTTGTGCACGATGACGCACAGGTGCGGAGCCCACACGAACGGGAACGGGCCCGGCGCCGGCGCGGAGAACTGGACGCCCGTGAGGTCGATCCGTGTCGCACCGTCGCTCTGGCGGAGCTCGATGCCGTCGATGAACAGGGCGGCGAGGATGTGCATGCGAACCGCACCCTACCGGCCGCACGCGGCCGCCTCGATGGGTCGGTCTCGATCCGTGATGCACGTGGCGCGTACGCTCGCCCGACCATGACGTCGACACGATCCGAGGCCGACTCGAAGGCCCTGCTGGCACCCTTCGGCGTGCCGTTCCCCGACGAGCGGGTGGTGGACGACGCCGACGCGGCCGGCGATGCCGCCGACTCGATCGGCTACCCGGTCGTCGCCAAGCTCTGCGGCGACGCCATCGCACACAAGACCGAGCGCGGGCTCGTCCGACTCGCCCTGCGCGACCGCGACTCGGTGGTGGCCGCGGCCACCGACCTGCTCGCGGCGGCCACCGCCGACGACGGGGCGGTCGGGGTGCTCGTCGCGCCGATGGTCGCCGGGAACCGCGAGCTCATCGCCGGCGTGGCGACCGATCCTCAGTTCGGGCGAACGGTGCTCGTGGGCCTCGGTGGAGTGCTCGCGGAGGCGGTCGCGGACGTGGCGGTGCGGCTCGTACCCATCGACGTCGACGACGCGCTCGAGATGCTCGCGGACCTCCGGACCAGCGCGATCCTCGACGAGTTCCGGGGTGAGCCCGCCGTCGACCGTCGAGCGGTCGCGGACGTCCTCGTCGCGCTGTCGACGGCGGCCGAGCAGATCCCCGGCCTGATCTCGATCGATCTCAACCCGCTGATCCTCGCCGAGGGCCGGCCGGTGGCGGTCGACGCACTCGTCGAGCTCGACGACCACGTCGGCAGCGCCTCGTGACCCGCCGTGCCGTGAGCACCACCGACGCGCAGTTCCGGGCGCTGTTCGAACCGCGTGGGGTCGTCGTCGCCGGCGCCTCGACCCACCCCGGCAAGTTCGGCTTCGTCGCGCTGCACAACATCCTCGCCGGCGGTTACGGCGGCCCGGTGTTCGCGACCAACCTCGACGGCGCACCGGTGCTGGGGATCGACACGCTCCGCAGCATCGAGAAGCTGCCCGAGGGCGCCGCGGACCTCGTCTTCGTGTGCACCCCGAAGGGCGCCAACGAGGAGCTGCTGCGGACCTGTGCGGCAAAGGGAGTGCGCGCCGCGTTCCTGACCTCTGCCGGCTACGGCGAGGCGGGTGACGACGGCCGGCGCGACGAGGCCGCCCTCGTCGCGCTTTGCGATGAGCTCGGCATCCTGCTCGCCGGGCCGAACGGGCAGGGCGTGGTCTCCACGCCGGTCGACCTGTGTGCGCAGATCGTGGCCCCGTACCCACCGGCCGGTTCGATCGGCGTGGCCAGTCAATCGGGCAACTTCGTCTCGTCCTTCATGAATTGGTCGTGCGCGACCGGGATCGGGATCAGCCGCGCCGTGTCGGCCGGCAACGCCGCCGCGACCGGCATCGCCGACTACCTCCGCTGGTACGGACACGACGAGGCGACCCGAGTGGGGCTCGCGTACGTCGAGGGACTCACCGACGGCCGGGGCTTCTTCGACGCCGCGGCTGAGGTGACTGCGTCGATGCCGTTGGTGCTGGTCAAGGGCGGCGCGACGGCGGGCGGCGCGAGAGCAGCAGCGAGCCACACCGGTTCGTTGTCGACCGACGACCGCGTCTTCGACGGCGCCTGTCGACAGAGCGGTGTCTCGAGGGCGGCGACCATCGAGGAGGCGTTCGAGGCGGCGGCGACCTTCGCCAGCCAGCCTCTGCCCGCCGGCAACCGCGTCGTGGTCATGACCACCGCCGGAGGGTGGGGAGTGGTGACCGCCGATGCGATCAGCCGCTCCCCGGTGCTCGATCTCGTCGAGCTGCCCGACGACCTCCGCGATCGGATCGACTCCGAGCTGCCGCCGCGGTGGTCGAAGAGCAATCCCGTCGACCTGGCCGGTGGCGAGACCCGTGACACGATCCCGATGGTCCTGGAGATGATCGCCACGCATCCCGACGTCGATGCGATCGTGTACCTCGGCCTCGGGATCCAGTCGAACCAGGCGGCCCTGATGCGGTCGGGTCCGTTCTACCCGGACCACGGCCTGGAGCGGATCGTGGAGTACCACGAGCGACAGGACGCCCGCTTCGCGACCGCGGCCCACGAGGTGTCCGTGGCGACGGGCAAACCCATCCTCACCGCGACCGAGCTCGCCGTCGCCGACCCGGCCAACGCCGGCCCGGCGACGGTGCGCGCCACCGGTCGCGTCTGCTACCCGTCGGCGAACCGGGCCGTTCGAGCGCTCGAGCACCTGGTGCGGTATTCCACCCACCGTCGGCGCCACGGATCCGGCGCCGCCCGGAAGTAACGTTCGGCCGGTGGCCCGACGATCACGCACCCCCCGGATCGTCGCGTCCGCGCTCGTGGTGCTGGCGATCGCGCTCGTCGGCATCGGGGTCCTCACCGCATCGAGCAGTGCGACCGCCGTCGCCACCGGTGAGACGAAGGCCGGCGCGACGACGCCGGTCCTGTCGGCGCGGCGCACGCCGGCGCTGTTGGCCCGTCCCGTCGCGGGTCGTCGGCTCGAGGCCGCCATCGCGCCCGTGCTCGCGACGTTGCCGGCCACGAGCTGCGTGCGCATCGGCGAGCAGGGCTCGGTCCTGATCGACCGTCAGGGCACCGACACCTACCTACCGGCCTCGAGCCAGAAGATCCTCATCGCCGGGACCGCCCTCGACGTCCTCGGTGCCGACACGACCTTCACCACGTCGGTGGTCGCGGCGTCGCCGCCCGAGGGCGGCACGGTGGCCGGCGACCTCTGGCTCGTCGGCGGTGGCGATCCGCTGCTGTCGACCGACCCGTACCTACCGACGATCAAGTACGGGCCGCCGCCCAGCACCAAGCTCGAGGCCATCGCGGACGAGGTCGTCGCGGCAGGCGTCACGCACGTGACCGGGGGCGTCCGGGGCGACGAGTCCCGCTACGACTCCGAGCGCGGTGTCGCCTCGTGGCACCCGTCCTACCTGGCCGACGGCGAGGTCGGCCCGCTGAGCGGGCTGTCGGTGAACGATTCCCGCGAGTACCCCGCGGTCGGCCCCCGCACCGGGACGCCCCAACCGTCGTCGGACCCGGCGCGCTATGCCGCGTCCGCACTGACCGACCTGCTCCGGGCCCGCGGAGTGACGGTCGACGGCGAGCCTGCCGCCGGTACGGCCCCGGGCGGAGCGGCGGTGATCACCGCGCACCCGTCGCTCCCGCTGTCGGAGATCGTGGGCGAGATGCTCGTGTTCAGCGACAACAACACCGCGGAGCTGCTGGTCAAGGAGTTGGCGGTCCACGCCGGCAAGCCCGGCACGACCGAGGCGGGCCTCGACGTCATTCGTCAGGACCTCGCCGAGGACGGCGTGGACACCACCGGACTGATCCTGGCCGACGGATCCGGCCTCGATCGCTCCAACCGCGTGAGCTGTGCGACCTTCGTGGACGTGTTGTCCCGCGACGGCGCCGCCGGCCCGATCTCGAGTGGCATGCCGAGCGCGGGCGAGACCGGCACCCTCTCGACGCGCTATCGCGGTAGCCCGGCGGTCGGCAAGGTCCACGCCAAGACCGGGTCGCTCCGCGACGTGTCGTCGCTGTCGGGCTGGGTGCGCACCGACGCAGGTCGCGACCTCGCCTTCTCGGTGGTCATGAACTCGGGTGACATCGCCGGGGCCAGGCTGCAGGCCGAGCGGGTGACCGAGGCGCTGCTGTCGTACCCCGACGAGCCCGATCTGGCCGCGCTCGGGCCGAAGGTCGCAGCGACGCAGTGAGCGAGGGGCCGACCAGCGAACCGGTCGGTGGGCCCCCCTCGAACGAGTCGAGCCTGGCCGGCGGCACCCGCCTGCCGATGTTTCCGCTGGGGTCCGTGCTGCTGCCCGGGATGCTGTTGCCGCTGCGGGTGTTCGAGCCGCGGTATCAGCAGCTGACGGCGGACGTCCTCGCGGGTGATGGCTGCTTCGGCGTGGTGATGATCGAGCGGGGGAGCGAGGTCGGTGGCGGCGACGTGCGCGCGGAGGTCGGTTGTGTGGCACGGGTGCTGCAGGCCGAGGAGCTCGGCGGCGGTCGCTGGGGCCTGCTGTGCGTCGGCACCGAGCGACTCCGGGTGCGGTCCTGGCTCGAGGACGACCCGTACCCGCTCGCGGTGGTCGATCCCTGGCCCGACGAGGAGCGCGACGACGACCCGGCGCTCGATGCCGTGGATCGTGCGGCATTCGCGGACGTGACGGCCCGCTTCGAGCGAGTGAGGGAGCTCGCGGCCCGGCTCGGCGTCCCGGGAGCCGAGGAGTCCGTCGAGCTGATGCCGGACCCCGAGCTCGCGACGTTCCAGATCGCGTTGTCGAGCCCGCTCGGTCCTCTCGACCGGCATCGGCTGCTCTCGGCGCCGTCGTGGCCGGGACGGGTCCGCCTCCTCGCCGAGCAGCTCGACGATGTCGCGGTCCTGCTGGAGGCGCGCCTCGACGGGCGGTGAGGGCCACCCGGCGGCCGACGCGTGCTTGCCGCGCCGCGGTCGAGCCACTATGAACGTTCCGCGATGGCTGCCACCGGGACTCCGAGAACAACCGCCGATCACGTGGAGGACCTCCGCGACCTGGTCGTCGGGTACGCCAAGCAGGAGACGGTCGATCCGCTCCGCGCCCTGCAGCGCTACGCCGGGTTCGGCGCCGGAGGGTCGTTGTGCGTGGGTTCCGGATGCGTCTTCCTGCTGCTCGCGCTGCTCCGCGGCCTGCAGAGCATCGACGCGTTGGTCGACCCGTCCGAGCCGTGGGGTGGGACCTGGTCGTTCGTGCCATACCTGGTCACCGCCGTCGTCGGAGCGGGGATGATCGGCCTTGCGATACTCGGCATCAGCCGAGCCGGCAACGACCCGAGGAGGGCGCGATGACCGCCACCCAGCAGCGCACCGAGCCCATCACCCGAGACGACATCAAGGCGAAGCTCCTCGAGATCCAGGGCGACGCCACCGACACCGTCCACAGCGCGAAGAACCAACTCATCGCCGTCGGTGTCGCCGTGGCGACCGTCGTGGTCGTCGCCGCGTTCCTCATCGGGCGACGGGGTGGTCGTCGGAGGAGCACCATCATCGAGCTCAAGCGGGCCTGACGCATGGGCGCGATCAGGACGCGTTTGATCGCGAGGCTCTACGGCGAAGGCATCGGTGCCGCGGTCGCAGGCACGGTCTCGGATCGCGCCCTCACCGCGCTCAAGCAGAGCCTGAGCCGCGAGCCGGAGGTGCTCGACGTGTCGACGCTCGTCCCCGGCGAGCGGTACGTCATCAGCACCCGTCCCGCACCTGACCGCAAGGAGCGCAAGCTCGACAAACGTGCTCAGGTCGCCCGCAAACGTCTCGATCGGGCCGTCGCGCTGTCGCGGCGCGAACGGCGGGTCGTGACAGGACTCGCCGAAGCTCAACGGATCGCGGCGTCCGCGTCGCCGGGATCGCGTCGGGAGCGCCGGGCGGAGGCGGCGATCGCCGTCCTCGAACCGAAGGCCGCGAAGGCGACCGCGACCACCCCGCGGCGTCGGGCGCTGCAACTTCATGCCGACGAAGCGGTGGCCCGGCTCGAACGCCACCGCGAGGCGCGGCTGGTCAAGGCGCGCCGCCGTGCGCCGCGGCCCCGCGAACGGGTCTTCCGCTGACCGGTCGGTCATGATGGAGCGGTGATCGTCCGACTGCGGAACCCTTCGCGCGAGCTGACCCTTGACGGTCCGATGAGCGTGGCGAGGCTGATGAACCGGCTCGAGCTCAACCGCGAGTCGGTGCTGATCGTCCGCAACGACACCCTGGTGCCCGGCGACGCCGTCCTGGCCGACTCCGATGTGGTCGAGGTCCGTCCGGTCATCTCGGGCGGAGCCCGATGAAGTGCTCGACGGGCGGAGCCCGATGAAGTGTCGAGTGTGTCGCGGCGAGGCCGTCATCGACCTCCGCCGACACAACGCCAACTTCTGTACGGAGCACTTCCTGCGGTTCTGTCGCGACCAGGTGCAACGAGCCGTCGAGGAGTTCGAGATGTACTCGGCAGGTGACCGAGTTCTCGTGGCGGTCTCGGGCGGCAAGGACAGCCTGGCCCTGTGGGACATGTTGCTCGAGGCCGGGATGAACGCCGACGGCTTCTACGTCGGGCTCGGCATCGGCGATTACAGCGACACCTCGGGCGATCACGCCCGCGCCTTCGCCCGGGACCGGGGTGCCACCTTGATCGAGATCGACCTCCCCGCCGACTACGGCTACGACATCCCCACCGGTGCCCGGGCCGCACGGCGGGTGCCGTGTTCGGCCTGTGGCCTCTCGAAGCGGCACCTCTTCGACCACGCGGCGGTCGAGGGTGGCTACGACGTCCTCGCCACCGGCCACAACCTCGACGACGAGGCGGCGGTGCTGTTCGGGAACGTGTTGCATTGGCACACCGAGTACCTCGGCCGCCAGCTGCCCGTGCTGCCGGCGCGGGCCGGTTTCCCGAAGAAGGTCAAGCCCCTCGTACGACTCGGGGAGCGCGAGACGGCGGCGTACTGCATCCTCCGCGGGATCGACTACCTCGTCGACGAGTGCCCCATGGCCGCGGGCAACAAGCACCTCGGCTACAAGGACGCCCTCAACCAGATCGAGCTGAACATTCCCGGGGCGAAGGCAGACTTCTACTTCGGGTTCCTCCGCAAGGCAGCGGCCCATTTCGCCACCTCGGACGATCCCGGCGCGGGGCTGGTCCCCTGTGAGCGCTGCGGCGCGCCGTGCGGCGGTGGAGTGTGCTCGTTCTGCCGCCTGCTCGACCGCGTCGGCGGGCACCAGCCGGACCCGCGGGAACAGGTGCGGCCCGAACCGGTCGAGCTGCGGGTCCGAGCCAGGAGGGCGAGGTGAGCGCGACGCTGCTCGAGGGCGAGATGGTGCTGCTGCTCGACAGCAAGGGCCGCCGCTACCTCGTGACGTTGGTCGCCGGCAAGGAGTTCCACTCGCACTCTGGCTACATCGCCCACGACGAGATCATCGGCATGCCCGAGGGTCTCACGATGCGTTCGACCCGGGGCGCGACCTACACCGTGCTGCGCCCCACGCTGTCGGAATTCGTACTGAAGATGCCCCGGGGTGCCCAGGTCATCTACCCGAAGGACCTCGGCCCGCTGCTGATGTTGGCTGACATCGGCCCGGGGATCCGGGTGCTCGAATCCGGTGTCGGGTCGGGGGCGCTGTCCATGGCCATGCTGCGGGCAGGAGCCAACGTGGTGGGCTACGAGCTACGCGACGACTTCGCGGCGCGGGCGCTCGGCAACGTCGAGCGGTTCCTCGGCGCAGAGGTGCTCGATCGTTACACCGTCGAGCTGCGCGACTGCTACGAGGGCATCGACGAGCACGACGTCGACCGGGTGGTGCTCGACCTGCCCGAGCCGTGGCAGGTGGTCCCCCACGCGGTGGACGCCCTCCGCCCGGGCGGGATCATCGTGGCGTACTCGCCCTCGGTGGTGCAGGTGATGCAGTTCCGCGACGCCCTCGAGAAGGCGGGCTGCTTCGCGCTCGCCGAGACCGTCGAGGTGCTCAATCGCGGTTGGCACGTCGACGGTCAGGCCGTCCGGCCGGATCATCGGATGGTGGCACACACGGGCTTCCTCACCACCGCCCGCCGCGTCGTGCGCTGAGGGCATGAATCGGCTCGACCTGGTCGTCCTCCTGGTCGGCCTGTTCGCAGCGATCATCGGGTGGCGCCTCGGATTCGCCCGCCGGGTGCTCTCCTGGGCGGGCATCGTCGCCGGGCTCGCCTTCGGTTCCTGGCTCCTGCCCCGCCTGGTCGAAGGGGATCCCGCCGAACCGTCGAGCCCGTCGGCGTTCCTCGCGTCTGCCGCGCTGCTGCTCGGCGCCGCGTTCGTCGGTCAGCTCATCGGTACCGCCGCCGGATCACGGATCTCGTCATTGGTCGACAAGGCGCGGCTGGGGCGCGTCGACGCGATGCTCGGGACGCTCGCCGGCATCGCCGGGGTCGTCTTCGCCCTCTG
Source organism: Microthrixaceae bacterium (assembly GCA_035281005.1). GTDB lineage: Bacteria > Actinomycetota > Acidimicrobiia > Acidimicrobiales > Microtrichaceae > DATEEV01. The sequence goes on from DATEEV010000152.1 coordinate 8,148, forward strand.
GGTGCTCCTGCCGGCGATGGCCGACGTGCCGGGCTGGCCGTCTCGCGAGGCGCGGGGCTCCACGGTCGCGGGCGTGATCGACGAGACCCTCGGCGACCCGCCCGGTGTTCTGGACAACCTGGCCGACACGCTGGGTCTCGACCGACTGCCGCGGGTCTTCGAGGACCTCCAGCTGTCGCCGGAGGCACCGGCGCCACCCCCGAACAGCACGGTGGGCGCCGACGTCGTCGATCGGGCCGTCGCGTCGACGTTGAAGGTCGTGGCCGAGGCCTGCGGACGGCTGCAGTCGGGGAGCGGGTTCGTGGTCGCCCCCGGCCTGGTCGTCACCAACGCCCACGTCGTCGCCGGCGGGGACTCGATCAGGGTGGAGACGACGGATGGCACCCGGTTCGCGGCCGAGGCCGTCGGATTCGATCCTGACGCGGACCTCGCGTTGCTGCGCGCACCGGCGCTCGACCGACCAGCGCTGCCGCTGTCGAACGCCGTCGAGGGCGACCAGGGGGTGGTGCTCGGCTACCCGGGGGGTGGCGACCTCACCGTGGCGCCGTTCCGCATCGCGGAGGAGATCCGTGCCCAGGGCCGTGACATCTACGACCGCGAACGTGTGGTGCGTCGGGTGTTCGTGCTCGGCTCACACCTCGAGCCCGGCGACTCCGGTGGCCCGCTCGTCAATGCGGCGGGTGAGGTCGTCGGCGTGGCGTTCGCGATCGCCCCCGACCGACCAGAGGTTGCCTATGCCGTCGTCGACGACGACGTACGCGAGCTGGTCGCCGGGCGCGGCGACCAGGTGTCGACCGGGGAGTGCCTCAGTTGACCTGAGACGCCGGTTCGCCTACTCGATCTCGATGAAGATGCACTCGCCGGGGCATTCCTCGGCGGACTCGATGGTCGCCTCTTCCTGCCCGGCGGGGACGATCGCGAGACCCTCGGCGCCACCAGGATCGGAGAAGACCTTGGCGCCTTCCTTGACGTAGGCGAGGCCGTCGTCGAGCAGTGTGAAGACGTCGGGAGCGATCTCCTCGCACAGCCCGTCGCCAGTGCAGAGATCCTGGTCGATCCAGACCTTCATGCCCATCGGTACAACCTGCCTTTGATCGGAGCGAGGGCCTTGGGAAGGGCCCTGGGGGTCGGCGCCCGGCGCCTCGATCATTCTAGGCCGGTCGACGGATTTGCACGACAATTGGCGTGGAAACTCTCTGATAAGTCCGGAGACCGGGATCGCCGGTGTTATGTTCCGCTCGAGTCGAGGAGGTGGTCGCCGTCGACACGAACTCAAACGATCAACACGATGAGGCCGGCGGGTCCCAGGTCGAATCGCTGCGCGAGCAGGTCCGCTCGCTCGAGGACGAGGTCGCGACGCTGCTGCGTCGCCTCCAGGACGCGCCCAAGCGGGTGCGCACGCTGGAGGAGCGACTCCTCGAGACGAAGGGGCAGCTGGCCCAGGCGGTCGCGCAGAACGAGAAGCTCAGCTACACCCTGCGCGAGGCGCGCGACCACATCCAGGCGTTGCGCGACGAGGTCGACAAGCTCACCCAGCCGCCGGCGGCGTATGCCACGTTGCTCGGCACCAATGACGACGGCACCGTCGACGTCGTCGCCTCCGGTCGAAAGATGCGTGTCGAGATCTCCCCGAACATCGACCTGGAGACGTTGCGCCGCGGACAGGAAGTCGTGCTCAACGAGTCGTTCAACGTGGTGATGATCCGCGAGCCCGAGACCTCCGGCGAGGTCGTCCAGATCAAGGAGATCATGGCGTCGGGCGACCGGGCGCTGGTGGTGGGCCGCGCCGACGAGGAGCGTGTGGCCGAACTGAGTGCCGACCTGCTCGAGGTGCCGCTCCGCGCGGGCGACACGGTGCTGATGGATGTGCGCAGTGGCGTGCTGCTCGAGCGGTTGCCCCGGCCCGAGGTCGAAGAGCTCGTGCTCGAGGAGGTGCCTGACATCTCCTACGACGACATCGGTGGCCTCGACGACCAGATCGAACAGATCACCGATGCGGTCGAGCTGCCCTTCCTCCACCAGCACCTGTTCTCCGAGTACCGGCTGCCGGCACCGAAGGGCATCCTGCTCTATGGCCCTCCCGGCTGCGGCAAGACCTTGATCGCCAAGGCCGTGGCCAACTCGCTCGCGAAGAAGGTCTCCGAGGTGACCGGGGTCGACTCGCGCAGCTACTTCCTCAACATCAAGGGCCCCGAGTTGCTCAACAAGTACGTCGGCGAGACCGAGCGCCACATCCGCCTCGTGTTCCAGCGGGCACGGGAGAAGGCCGAGGACGGCACGCCCGTCATCGTGTTCTTCGACGAGATGGAGTCGCTGTTCCGCACCCGCGGTTCCGGTATCAGCTCCGACATGGAGTCGACGATCGTGCCCCAGCTCCTGGCGGAGATCGACGGGGTCGAGACCTTGAAGAACGTGATCGTCATCGGAGCCTCCAACCGCGAGGACCTGATCGATCCCGCGATCCTCCGGCCGGGCCGCCTCGACGTGAAGATCAAGATCAACCGCCCCGACGAGGAGTCGGCGGCGCAGATCTTCTCGCGCTACCTCACCCCCGACCTGCCGCTCGACCCCGAGGAGGTCGAGTCGCTCGGCGGTGGCGATCCCAACAAGGCGGTCGCCTCGATGATCGAGACCACCGTCGCGGAGATGTATCGCTCCGACGACGCGAACCAGTTCCTCGAGGTCACCTATCAGAACGGCGACAAAGAGGTCATGTACTTCAAGGACTTCTCCTCCGGAGCGATGATCGAGAACATCGTGCGGAGGGCGAAGAAGAACGCGATCAAGCGCGAGCTCGCGGACGGGCCTCGCGGCATCCGGGTCGACGACCTGATCGTGTCGATCCACCGCGAGTACAAGGAGCACGAGGACCTCCCCAACACGACCAACCCCGACGACTGGGCGAAGATCTCGGGCAAGAAGGGCGAGCGCATCGTCTACGTGCGCACCCTCGTGCACTCCGACGACGACCGGACCGGCGGAAGGTCGATCGAGCGGGTGGCGACCGGTCAGTATCTGTGATTGCCGCTCGGCGGGGGCTCTGACGTGAGGGAAGAGCGCGTGAAGTCATCGGCTGGGTGGAGGCGTGCGGCGGTCGTCGTGGAGTGGCCGCGATGGTGGGAGTGGTGGGTTGTCGGACCGCCCGCCCCGGCACGCGCTGTAAGGGCTCGGAGTTCGCGGAGCACGGGAACCGGGTCCTGGTCTGCAAGAAGGGGAAGCTGGTCCGCTGGCAGACCAGGCCGGTGGTGGCCGCGTTCCTCACCAAGAATCAGGCAGGAGAAGCTGAAGCCCGCCTCGGCTGACGGGTTCCCGGCGCGAGCAGACGGTTCCACGTGGGAGGGCCGGTAGGGTCACCCGCCTATGGCCATCCGCAAGATCTGCGGCATCGAGACCGAGTACGGGATCATCGTGCGCGGCGCAGAGGAGTCGAATCCGATCACTGCGTCGTCCACGCTGGTCAACGCGTACGTGGCCGAGATGGCCCTGCAGGGCGAGGTCGGTCGTCCCCACCGGGTCGGCTGGGACTTCGAGGACGAGACCCCCGGAAACGACGCGAGGGGTGAGGCGCTCTACCTGTCGTTCGCCCCCGAGGTCGAGACTCACCTGGTCAACGCGGTGCTCACCAACGGCAGTCGCTACTACGTCGACCACGCGCATCCGGAGCTGTCGACACCGGAGTGCGCGACCGCGCGCTCGGTGCTGCTCTACGACCGGGCCGGCGAGGAGATCATGCTGCGGTCGATGACCGCGGCGCGGGCCCTGTTGCCGCCGGGTCACGAGATCGTCGTCTACAAGAACAACTCCGACGGCAAGGGTCAGAGCTACGGGTGCCACGAGAACTACCTGCTCGACCGCGGTGTCCCGTTCGGCAAGCTCGTGGTCCACGCCACGGCGCACTTCGTGACCCGGCAGATCTTCACGGGCGCGGGCAAAGTGGGCTCGGAGGCTCCGGGTGCACACGTCGACGACGTGCCCTTCCAGATCACCCAGCGTGCCGACTTCTTCGAGGAGGAGGTCGGCCTCGAGACGACGCTGAAGCGACCCATCGTCAACACCCGCGACGAGCCCCACGCGGACGCCCAGAAGTACCGCCGCCTCCACGTCATCGTGGGTGACGCGAACATGAGTGAGGTCGCGACGTTGCTCAAGGTGGGCACGACCGCGTTGTGGTTCGCGGTGGTGGAGGACGGCGCGGTCGACCGCGAGCTGCGGTTCGCCCGCCCGGTCCCCGCGATGCGCCACGTCAGCTGGGACCTGACCCTGGCGGAGCCCATCGAGATGGTCGACGGGACGCGCATGACGGCCCTGGAGATCCAGTGGGAGCTGTACCGTCAGTGCCAGGCCTATGCCGAGTCCCATGGCCTCGACGCCGTCGGTCAGACCGAGGGTGAGGAGATCCTCTCGCTGTGGGAGCACGTGCTGAGTGGCCTCGAGCGCGACCCGATGTCGGTCGCCGACATCGTCGACTGGGCCGCCAAGTACCGATTGCTGCAGGGGTACCGCGAGCGCCACGACGTCTCGTGGGGCGATGCCCGGCTCCGCGCGATGGATCTGCAGTACCACGACCTGCGGCCCGAGAAGTCGCTCGGCCGCCGCGCCGGGCTCCGTACGATCGTCGACGAGCCGGAGGCGAAGGCCGCGATGACCGAGCCGCCGGAGGACACGCGGGCATGGTTCCGGGGTCGGTGCCTGCAGCGCTTCGCCGACGAGATCGTCGCCGCGAACTGGGATTCGATGGTCTTCGACGTCGGCGGCGCATCGCTGCAGCGGGTGCCGATGATGGAGCCGTTGAGGGGCACCAAGGCTCACGTCGGCGAGCTTGTCGAATCGGCGGAGTCCGCGGCAGACCTGATCCGACGGCTCGGCGCGTGACCACGACGACGCCAACGCGGCCACGACGGCGCTTCGCCGATGGGGGCGCGCAGTATCGGCGACCGCCCGCGCTACCGTGGGCGTCACCTGGAGGTTGACCATGGCCGAACGCGAGCTGAAGAAGAAGCCGGCGCCATCCCGGCAGGACGAGCCCGTCGAGGAAACGCCGGCCAACACTGCACAAGGCGAGAAGATCAAGGCCGAGCTGGATGACCTGCTCGACGAGATCGACGAGGTCCTCGAGACCAACGCCGAGGACTTCGTGAAGTCGTACATCCAGAAGGGCGGGCAGTAGCCCGACCATGCTGCCGATGTTCTCGCCCGGCGATGATCCGGGCCCCGATTTCGCGGAGTTGGTCCGACGTCTCGACGTCGGCCCCGCTCCGATGGCCATCGACCCGAGCCAGATCGCCGGCGGAGCTCGCGGTGGGTCGCACCCACTGATCGCTCACGGCACCACCTGCGTGGCGGTGCGCTACGCCGACGGGGTCGTGATGGCCGGTGATCGCCGGGCCACGTCGGGCAACTGGATCAGCCATCGCTCCATCGAGAAGGTCTTCCCGGCCGACCGCCATTCGGGTGTCGCGATCGC
>DATEEV010000153.1:0-12426 GCA_035281005.1 Microthrixaceae bacterium
GCCCCCGCGCTCGGCGCCGGTCAGCCGGCCGGGTTCGAGCTCACCTACGACGGTTCGAGCCTGGTCACCCGGGTCGACGGCACCCTCGGCTACGACGCGGGCGCGGGCGCCGGTCCGTCGGTGACGCTGCACCTCGAGTCCGGCCTGCTCGGCCTGAGCGGCACCGTGTGGGTCGCCGACCCCGCAGCCGGCGTGAACGTCTCCGCCACCGGCCAGGTCGTGAGCTTCGGCGCCGACGCCCTGGGCAACGTGATCGGCCGCATCGACGGCGCGTCGCTGTCGATCGTCTTCTCGACCAGCTCGGTCGCGGTCGCCCCCGGCACCGACCCCGCCCTCGAGGCGTTGCTCGCGACCGAGGCCACGTTCTGCCAGGACGCGCAACAGCGGCTCGCCGGCCTGCTCGAGAGCGAGGTCCCACTCGCCTCGATCGCGAACTCCCGCGGCCTGAGCCGCGCCGCGTTCGCCAACGCGAAGTCCGGGCTCGTGCCGCTGGCGACGGTCTCGTGGGCCGACACCACCGACGTGACCACCGAGTCGGGGGACCACGCGACGATCTCGCACCACATCAGCTGCAAGACCCGAGCCGCCGACCACGTCGCGACGACCGGGGTGACGACGTCAGCGACCGACGCGCCCTGCTCCACGCTGAACCAGCGTTCGATCGACCTGGCGCTCGCGCAGATGACCTTCGCCCAACAGGCCGCCGTGACGCTCCCGACGCTGGTGCCCGACATCGTGCGCACGACGGGCTCGGAGTGGACGACGCCGCTGGCCCCGAGCGTCGAGTACTCGGCGGGACAGCTCCGGGCCCACGCCCTGCTCACCCGCTGGAACGACCCGGCCTTCGAGCTCTTCCCGGACACGATCCGCGGGGTCCACTACTGCACCACCTGGTCGCCCGCGTACGCCTACACGTTCCTCCTTGCCACACTTCCCTGATGCGCCCTCACGTCGAGATCGTCGATTCCGCCGACCTGATCTGGCACCCCGCCGAGCTCCCGCTGTCCACGGGCTCGGCGCGCCAGCAGCACCTCGCCTACGACGAGGAGGACGGCTCGCTGTCCGCGAGGGTCCGCTTCGACACGGCCTGGAGCCGGCCGGCGGGGGTGCACGCGGCCGAGACGGAATGGTTCGTCCTCTCCGGCGAGGTGCGCCTCGGCGATGAGGTCCTGCGAGACGGTGGCTACTGGATGGCGCCGACCGGGGTCCTGACGCCGGCGATCGAGGTCACCGAGGGCACCGAGATCCTGTTCTTCCGTGACTACGGCGACTGGAGCTTCGAGCCGGCGCAGGCCGACGCTCCCACGGTCCGCGACGACCAGGTGCTCGTCGTGGTGCACAGCGCGCAGATGGACTGGGTGCCGGTCGAGGTCGGCAGCCCCATGCGGTTCGACCTGGGCGGCACGCCGGTGCCGGGCCTGTTCATCAAGATGCTCCACCGCGACGAGACGACCGGCTTCTACACGCGCCTGATCAAGGCGCGCGAGGGCTGGCGCGAGCACCCCCTCGCTCACCATCCCGTGTTCGAGGAGGCGTACTGCCTCGAAGGCGGGTTCGAGTACAACTTCGGCACCATGTGGCCGGGCACGTACTTCTTCCGGCCACCGCTGATCCGCCACGGCGACTTCACCGCCGCGCCCGAGTCGGGGTGCACCTGGATCGTGCGCTGCGACGGCGACCTGGTCGACTGGTACACCGACGATGCCCGCATCGAGATGCACGGCACCCCGACCAACTGGGGGCCCGACCTGCCGCACACGATCGCACCCGTGCTGCCCCAGCCGGTCCGGTCACGCTCGATCGGCGACATGCCCGACCGCGCCTACCAGTGACCGACGCCCGGCGATTCAGAGGTTCGTGCACACCGCCGCGGAGTTGACCGGGTCGCCGTCGAAGCGGTCGAGCAACCATGACGACGTCTCGGCCACGGTCTCCGAGGCCGCACCGCCGTGCCCGGCGTCGGGGTCGTTCAACAACTCGACGTCGGAGCCCGCCGCGCACATCGCGGCCACGTTGGCCCGCGTCGTGTGCGGTTCGGTCGTCCCGCTCGGTCCGGTCGGGAAGAGGCTGTCGAGGCCGCCCGTGGTGATGAGCAACGGGCCCTCGATCGGCGCGTCGATCACGCTCTGGTCTTCGAGCACCGATCGAATCCCGTTCCACACGGGCGAGTCGGGGTCGGTGTAGGCCCCGGTGAACATCATCGGCAGGCCGGGCTGCCAGATCCCCGCCGGATAGTTCAGCGGCCCGTTGTTGTAGCCGCCCGCGTAGTTGTAGAGCACGCCGCCCGGCGCGCCGTTGGTGGCCCACCCGCATCCCACGACCACCCGGTCCTCCCGGGGAATGGACCATGCGGAGTGCTTCCAGTCGAGGTCGTTGAACTCGTTGATCATCTGGTTCTTGTTCGGCGTGATCAGCGGCACCGACCCGGAGGGCATGGCCGACGGGCCGCTCGTGTACATGTTGTAGAAGGCGTTCCACCCGAGCGGGTCACCGCTGTTCATCAGCGACGGGCCGACCGGGTTGAGCGACAGGTTGTTGAGCCGGATCGACTCCTGCGAGTTGTACAGATAGAAGCGGTTGAGCATCGTGCCGAGGTCGGGGAAGCCCGCGACGTCGGTGGACAGGCCCCAGAGGAGATGCGCACCGAGCGTCATCACGCTGGGCGAGTCGGGCGCGACCGCCCCGTCAGCCGGCCGCGGGTCGATGCCGCCGGCCTCGCCGGTCACCGCGTCGAGCCAGTAGTCGAAGCTCGCCTGGGGGTTCAGCGCCGGTGCCATCCCGATCGCGCCGACGAGATCGGTGCCGGCACCGTAGGTCGGCGCGAGCTTCGCCGCGGCGAGCGCGGCATGGCCGCCCTGAGAGTGACCCACCACCCCCCAGGTGAGGCTTGCCCCCACCGCCGACACCGCGCGCACGGCGTCGATCACGGTTCGGCCCGTCGTGTCGCGGGACAGGTACGGGTTGGAGTTGCCGGCCCAGTTCGGGCCGATCCCGATGTAGTACGGCGCCTGGACGACCTTGCCCTCCGCGAGGAACTCCGCAGCCAGGTCGGGCACGGCGACGGCCTCCGTCGAGCGGAGGGCCTCGATGAATTTCGCCGAGTAGGTGGCGTCGAGCGCCTGGTCGCAGGTGCTGTTGATGCCGGCGGTGCCGTGCGTGTACACGGCCTGGTCGGGCGACTGGCCCGAGATGACCGCGCTGGCTCGCATCGCCATCAGCGTCATCGCGTAGGCCTTCACACCGTTTGCGGTCTCGGTCACGTAGACGACCTGCGCGGCGATGCTGTTCTCGGGGTCGAACGGTGACGGGACGACCGGTCGAACCTTGACCACCGAGCCGTTCACGGCGCCCCCGGGAGGGCTCACGCCGAGTGATGCCTCGATGTCGTTCTTGCAGATGTCGAGCAGGCTCGATGCGTGCAGCTCGGCGCTGAGGATCTCCCACGCCTGGCGCAGGTGGGCACGGTTCGCGGTCAGGCTCACCGAATCCCCGGTCCGGATGATGAACTCGGGCAGGTTCGAGGGACACCCGTTGGGTCCGCCACCCGCGCCGGTGCCCGTGGTCGTCGCGCAACCGGCGAACACGAGCGCGACGACGAGGGCCGCCGCGATCAGTCCGCGGTGTCGCCTTCTACCGCTGTCGCGCCCAGCAGTGGCCGTGGCCACCTTCAGCACGACGCGCTCGCCCGCGCCGTCGTTGTGCATTCGCCCGCTCCATCTCAGCTCCCTCGGCGAACGTATCAGTGCAACGACAGACACACCTCATGACCACCACCGCACGGGCCTCAACGGATGAGGGCGCGCGTCAGTGGCGGGCCGGCCTCACCCATCCAGGCATCGATCAGCGCGTCGGGCGCGTCGATGTCGTCGCCGGCGATGTAGAGGCCCGGCGCCGGGAGGCTGGCGCCGATCTCGGCCAGCACGGGGGTGAGGTGCAGGTTGACCGCCAGCGAGTGGTGGTAGGAGCCGCCCGTCATCAACGCGACGGTGGGCAGGCCGTCCAGCTCACCGTGGCCGAACTGGTCGAGAAAGAGCTTCACCAGGCCGGTGAAGGACGCCTTGTACGTCGGGCTCGCGACGACCAGCGCCCGCGCCGCGAGCACCGAGGCCTTGGCGTCGCGGACCTGATCGCTTCCCCACTCGAGCAGGGCCGGACCGAGCTCGGCCAGGTCGATGGTGTCGACCGAGACGTCCGTTCCGGCGATCCGCGCCAGGTGAGCGCCGACACGTTCGGCCACGGACCGCGTCCGCGAGGCCCGTTGCGGATTGCCCACGACCACGACGATCGATTCGCTCACGGCAGCTCCCTCGGTGCTGGTCCCTCGAGGCAGGTCCCTCGAGGGAGGTCCCTCGATGCTCGTCCCTCGTCGGCTGGTTGCTAGCACGTCGACCCGTACGCTCGGGGCCGACGGACCGAAACGGGAGGTCGCGCGATGCCTCACAAGCTCGGACACACCTTCGACCATTTCGCCAGTCGAACGGCGCGGGTCGCGGGAAGCGCCTATGCCTTCCAGCACTCGTCGAACAAGGATTCCGAGGCCATCCAGGTGAAGCTCGACGAGATCATCGCGGCGACCAGGGGAGCCAGCAACCGGCTGATCGCGATCGAGCACCGCGAGGACGATGAGCTCGAGGCCCTCGAGCAACGGTTCGAGCGCCTCGCTCGGCGAGCCAAGCCGTGCCCCCGGAACGACGCATGAACGCGGCGGGAGATCACCCCGACGAGCGCGTGGTCGAGGAGATCTACGAGGCGATGGCGAGTCGAGCCTTCGACCGGCTCTTCGAGCTCGTGCACGAGGACGTGGTGATCACTCAGGACCCGGCACTGCCGTGGGGCGGCCGCTTCGAGGGCCACGACGGCCTGGCCACCTTCGCGCTGGGCCTCACCGGCACCATCGAGTCGCAGGTCACCACCCAGGCGATCGCCCGCGAGGGCCGCCCCGACGAACCAGGCGACGTCGTGCAATGCGGCCACACCCGGGGCACCGTCGTCGCGACCGGGGTCCCGTTCGACGTCGCCGAGATCCACCGTTGGACGATCCGCGACGGTCGCGCCGTCCGCGCCCACTTCACCATCGAGACGGCGGCCATGCTCACGGCGCTCGGCGCCGAGGCCGAGACCTGTCCCGTCTGCGGTTTCGTGTGGTCGGCGGTGGCCCGCGAGGAGGTGGGAGCGCGGGTCGTCGCAGCGACTCGAGCCGTCGCCGACGAGCTGCGTTCACACTCCGACGACGCCGTTGCGCGCCGACCGGAGCCAACCCGCTGGTCGGCGCTCGAGTACGCCGCCCACATGCGAGACGCGCTCTATCACCTTCGCGACCGCTTCGTCATCGGCCTGGCCGAGGACGCCGCCACCTTCAAGCCGCTCTACCGCGACCTGCGGGTCGAGCTGGGGCTCTACCGCGATGATCGACGGGAGGTCGTCGCGACCGAGCTCGAGCTCGCCGCCGACCTGTTCGCGCGGACCTTCGCCGTCCTCGACGACGCCCAGCTCGCGCGCCCGATCCTGTACACATATCCGGCCGAACAGGTCCGCACGTTGTTATGGATGGGCCAGCACGTGGTGCACGAGCTGGAGCACCATCGCGGCGACGTCGAGGCCGGCCTTCGGGCCGGCTGAAGCTCAGCCGAGGATCTTGGCCTTCTGGGCCGCGAACTCCTCGTCGGTGAGCACCCCTGCCGCGTGGAGCTCACCGAGCTTGGTGAGCTGGTCGAGCACGTCGTCGCCACCACCGCTCGGGGCGGGAGCGGGAACCGGCGCAGGCGCCTGCTGGGCCATGTCCTGGTAGTAGGCCTGGTTGCGGTTCGCCATCGTCTGGGCGTCCTGCTCGGCAAACTTGCCAGCCTGGCGGCGAGCCACCCGTCCGCTGACCGCAGTGGCGGTGCCGGCGATGACGGCCGTCCGGGCCATCCCTCGCATGAGTCCTGGCATGTGCTTCGTCCTCTCAGTTGTCGAGCGCTTCGAGCGCGTCGAGCGTATCCATGATGTCCTGCCCCGGGATCCGCAGGCTCGCGACGAGTTGGCCGCCGGCCTTGCGCGCCCCGGCCACGAAGGGGATCGCCCATGCGTTCTCGTAGACGATCAGCACGGCGACCGTTCCCGGCGCGATGGCATCGGCTGCCTCGGTGAGCTCATCGTCGCCGAGCAGACCCGATCGCGCACCGGCGAATGCCGCGAAGCCACCGACGGAATCGGGCTCGAGGTCGGTGATGTCGACGCCCGAGAACGTGCCATCCTCGTCCTTGCGGATGATGAGGAGGTCGTACAGCCGGATCACCCCACGTTCGATCAGGTCGAGCAGCGCCTCGGCCGCGTCAGCGCCCTTGCCGTTGCCCGGGAACTCGATCAGCACGGCGTCGATCGGCCCGTGCACCTCGATGTCACTCATCTTCTTCCCTTCACAGTTGCCCGTCAGATCAGTCGTCGCCCGTGGTGCAGTCTGCCAGGCCCTGGAGCAAACCGTCCCAGGCGGCCTGCGAAACCTCGTCGACGTCCTCGCGAATGCTCTGCGCGCTGCGCTGGAGCACCGCGACGTCCTGTTGTAGCAGTTCGTCGTTGCCCTGTACCGAGTGCTCGGCGTAGTCGGCGAGGTTGTTGTCGATGTCAGCGCGATCCTCGGCAGTGAACATGGCGTACTTTCCGGCGAGGTCGTCGAGTTGCTCGTCGACGTCCTCGAGGGCCTCCTCGCGGTCCTCCGGCGACTCGGCCTCGCGCACGTCGCAGAGCGCTTCGCCGAGTTTCTTGCCGTCGCGCTCTGCGCTGTACTTCTGGCTGCAGCCGCTCGCCACGAGCACCAAGGCCGCTGTGATCAACACGAGTCGCTTCATGTCACTTTCCTCTCTCGACGGAGTGCTGAACAGAACGCAGCTGGAACGCCGTCACGATCTCGGTGATGCCCCGCATCACGGCGCCGATCCCCACCCACAACACGAGGAGCCACGATGAGCGGCCCGGATAGCCGAGGGCCCAGAGGCCGATGGCGATCTGAGCGATCCCGGCCGCGAGCAGCAGGCCCCAGAGGTCGAGCTCGTGGCGCGCCGCGATACTGAAGATCACATCGAAGATCCCCTTGAAGAGGAGGTACCACCCGATGAGGAGCGCCAGGATTCCGAACGTCTGGAACGGGCTCAGGAGCGCCGCGATGCCGGCGACGAGGAACAGGATGCCGAGCAGCGCGTGAAGCCATCGCCAACCCTCGAGCATCGCCGTGACCATGAACTCGTTGATCCCGGCCGCGATCAGCACGAAGCCCAGCATGTAGCCGATCGTCGCGGCGGAGGTCGGGTCGAATCCCAGGACCAGGAACGAGATCACGATCCATGCGATCCCGGTGAGCAGGAACAGCCACCAGGCCGGCGAGGTGTCGCGTTCCGCCTCCCTGATGTCCGCGTCGGTGACAACGCTCATCGTTTCCTCCTTGTCGGCGGCGGCGGACGCCGCTCGTTCAGCTTGTCCAAAGCGTCAGACACCGTAGATCGGGGCGCATGGTCCCCGGCGGATGATCGGACGAACTTCTGGTGAAGGTCTTCCTGCTCGGTGGCACCGGAGCGATCGGCCGTCCGGCGGTCGACGCGCTGGTCGCTGCGGGTCACGACGTGAGTGCGTTGGCCCGAAGCCCGGAACGAGCGCGCACGCTGCGCGCGTTCGGCGCGCGTCCGGTCGAGATCTCGATGTTCGATCTGCCCGCGCTCACCCAGGCCTTCGTCGGTCACGACGCGGTGGTGAACCTCGCCTCGGCGATGCCGTCGACCGTCCAGTTCGTGCGGCTCGGCGCATGGCGTGACACTCAGCGAATCCGCACGGTCGGCTCCGCGCTCGTCGTCGACGCCGCCCTGGCGTCGGACGTGTCGATGCTCGTGCAGGAATCGGTGGCGATGCTGTATGCAGACAAGGGCGACTCATGGATCGACGAGCACGCCGCGGTCGATCGGTATCCCATGGCACAGGGGAACCACGCCGCCGAGGCGAGTGCCGAGCGGTTCACCAGCGCCGGTCGAACTGGGATCGTCCTACGCTTCGGGCTCTTCTACGGACCCGGGGCTCGCCACAGCGAGCAGTTCCTCGCCATGGCCCGGCTCGGTGTGGTGCCCGTCCTCGGTCATCCGAGCGGATATCTGTCGTCGATCCACGTTGCTGACGGCGGACGAGCCGTCCCCGCGGTGCTGAGTGCCGCCGCCGGTGTGTACAACGTCGTCGACGACGAACCGCTCACGAAGCGCTCCTATGCCGACGCGCTGGCACACGGCGCAGGTCGTCGTCCGTGGCTCCGGGCTCCCGGACGCCTGGCGCAGTTGCTCGGACATCGCACGACGTCACTCACCAGATCGATCCGGGTGACCAACGCCAAGCTCACCGCAGCGACCGGATGGGCCCCGGAGTTCCCCAGTGCCCGAGAGGGCTGGCTGGCGACCGCGACCGCGCTCCAGCGCGGGCGATGACGGTGGCGGCCTGACCTCTAACCGTTCGGGCCCGGGATCGGCTCGTCGCCCGTGGGGTCGGAGTCGACAGCGTTCGCCTCGACGGGTTCGGTGCCACCGGGCTCGGCCCCACCGGCTGATGGGCCGTCGGACCCGTTGACACCGCCGTTGGAGAGGTTGCGCATGAGCAACGCGCCGAGGCCACCGAGCACGCCGCCGTCGCCGCCGACCTGGATGTCGGGGACGATCTTCACGTTGCCGGCGCCGATCTCGCGCAGCGCCGCGACGAGCGCGGTCTGGTCCGAACCGATGGCCTCGCGCTGGGCGTCGAAGCCCTTCGCCCGGGCGAGGCCGAGGGCCTCCTCGGCCGAGGCGTTGGCGTTGCCGATGTCGCGGGTTCGCGAGGCTTCCGCCGCGCCGGTGACGGTGATGACCGCGGCCTCGCCGTCGGCACGGGCTCGGGCGGCCTCGGCGCGGGACTTCTCGATGTCGATCGAGACGTTCGCCTGGGCGAGCTGCGACTGCATGTCGGCCACGCCGCGCTGCTGCTCGAGGCTGACGCGGGCTTCCTGGGCCGAGCGCTGCTGGGCGAAGGTCGTCTTCTCCTGGGCCGCGATCTCACGGCTGGTCAGCACCTCGACGAGATCGACCGGGAACACCACGTCCTGGATGTACACACCGCGGGTCTCGACCTCGTAACGCGACAGGTACTGCTGGATGTAGCCCTCGGCCGCGTGCTGGACCTCGTCGCGCTTCTCGATGAACTCGGTCGCGCCGAGGGTCTGCAACTTGTTGCGGATGTAGTTGCCGACTGCCGACTGCAGCACCTCGTTGACGAGGTTCTGCATGGTGCCGACCATGCTGATGACCTTCGGGGCGCGGGTGTCGGGCACGTGGATCTGCACCTGCAGGTCGATGCTGAACGTGAACGCCTCCTTCGACTTGGCGTCGATCGGGGCGAGGCGCTCGTCGAGGCTGTGGGCCTCGCTCGTGGCATGCGACCAATTGAGGGTGAGGATCGAGGTCGGCACGATCTCGGCCTCGTAGATGCGCGGGTTGAGCGTGTACTTGCCGGTACGCAGCGGCTCGGACCAGATGCCCTGGTGGCCAGGTTTCACGATCGAGCCGAACTTGAACTCGGCGCCGGAGGTGTCCTCGGTGGGCAGGCCGACGTAGCTCTTGATGACGGCCACCTCACCCTGGCGAACGACGAGCATCTCGCGCAGCTCGACCTTCACCAGGAACGGATTGAGCAGGTACGAGCCGTAGAGGAGGGGATCGTGCTGGAGGCCGATGCACCCGCCGTTCTCGAGGAACTTCTGGTAGTCCTGATAGTTGTCGTGCAGGTGGTTCTTCGACTTCAGGACCGCCTGGATCACCTGGCTGGCGGTGCCGGTCGCGCCCTCCATCTGGGTGACGTCGGTGAAGCCGCCGATGCGGCTGGCGATGTCGCCCGAGGGCGGGCCCTCGAGCGTGGTGACGACGCCGACGAGGTCGCGGTCGCCCTGGGGTGTGATGTGGGTGACCATCAGCACCGACGGCTCGACCTGGCCGACGGCGGCGAGGGTGGTGTCGGAGATGACCTTGCCGAAGACCTCGGCACTGGTGATGACGATGAAGCCGACCGGGTGGATCGGTGCGGTGGTGCCCGGCGGCAGGACGGGACGTTGGACGCCGCGCTGGCCGGCTTTGGAGAGGAACATTCGCAGATCGGCGAAGCTGCCGTAGTCGGGCAGGTACACGGCGGACTTGGCGCCCGTCGGGAGCGCCTCGCCGACCTGGGCGATGACGAGACCGATGTGGTCGGGCGGGACCTGGACCCAGGGGTATCGCTCGACCTTGAAGATCGGCCAGAGCTTGAAGCGCAGGCCGGGCATGAGCAGGTCGGCCTGGAAGCCGGCCTCGCCGTTCAACGCGACGAGCTGGTCGTCCTCGAGCTTGCGGCCGATCCGCTTGGTGACCAGACCGACCTGCGCCGGTCCCACCGAGTGGAAGCTGTTGATCACCGGCAGGAGGATGAAGATGAACACCGCCACTGCGATGATCACCACGAGGAACACTCCCATGAGCCCTGCCTCTCGCGGGCCGCACCCCATGCAGCCCTTCGTCACTGCCGAGGCTACGGCGGTGGAGCCGATTCAGGACGCGAAGACGTCCTCGGTGCCGATCAGGGCGTAGCCGAGGTGGAGCCGGCCGGTCGTGACGCGGCCATCCACCTCGACGTCGACGCGTGCGGCGGGATAGACGACCGGTTCGAAGGAGCCGTCGGGCAGCACGGAACCGACCCGGACGAGCTCGTGGCTTCCCAGGCGCTCGGTCCGCCAGACCGACTCGTCGTAGTCGGCGGTGACGAAGAGACCGCCCTCGGGGTTGAAGACGTCGTCGATGACGCGGAGCAGGGCGGGCTCGTCGGTGAGCCGGGACACGAGCTCTCGTGCGCAGTTGCTCGCCTCGCGGCCGCGGGTGAGCGCCGTGCGTGCCTGGTCGGGCCGAAACAGCCCGAACGTGATCTCGTCGCCGGCCGGGACCAATCGCAGATCGAGGCGGCGCTCGGCGCGGGCATCGGTGGCCGCGACGCGCCACCGCTCGACGCGGCGAACATGGTCGAGGCGGGCGGCGTGCTCATCGGCGAGGTAGGAGCGGAGCTCGGCATCGCCGAAGGCGCGCTCGATGACCTCCCACTGTCGCTCGGGTGGCAGCAGGTCGAACACGGCGCGGACCACGCGGGCCCGCTCCTCCCGAGGGACTGCTTCGATGGCCTCCACCAGTGAGGCGGCGTCGGCCCGGTCATCGGCCGCGACGCGGGCTACCTCGGCGTGGATGCGCTTCGCGAGCTCGAGATAGGGCCCGAGGTCCTCGACCTCACCTGGCGTTGGTGCCACGCGGTCGAGGATACGGCTCGGGTTCCGCGGGCGCGGTCGGCCAGAATGTCGTCGGTGGCCAAGACGGTGGTGGGACCCGACGGCCTCGAGTGGAAGGTGCGGCGCCGCTGGGTCCCGCGCCCGGGCACCGAGACGCTCTGGGGGCGGTTCCACCGCCGATTTCGGGCCGCCTTCCGACGAATGTCCGACCTCGACCCCGGCGTCGACCCGGGATGCAGCGTCGACGTCGGCGAGGGGTTCCTGGTCGTCATCGTGGTCGTCGTGGTGGTGTTGCTCGCGATCTACATCGGGTTCCCGTTGATCATCGCCCTCGTCGAGGTCGTCGGACTGATCGTGTTGTTGATCGGCGGCGTCGTGGCGCGCGTCGTGTTCCGCCGCCCCTGGCTCGTGGACGCGCACGGTCCGGATGGCCTCCACCTGACCTGGCCGGTCGTCGGATGGCGCGCGAGCGGCCGGCGGCGCGACGAGATCGTGGCCGAGCTCGAGGCGGGGGCGATTCCACAGGGCGGATCGAGCTCCACCTGAGCCAGGCCGATTCGGGGCGCAGCAGAGCCGTGCCGGCGGTCAGGCGATGAGGAGTCGGCCGACGAGCATGTCGGCGGCCCAGTGGGTGAGGCGTTCGCCGCCCGCGGTGGGGCGTGCAGCGTCGGGGTCGATCGAGATGACGGGGGCGAGGTGGTCGGGTGGGGCGTGCACGTCGGGCACGCCCCAGCGTTTGGAGTGAGGGCCGGACCCGGCCGCCAGGACGCTACGGCTTGACGAGGATCTTGCAGTGCTCGTCGGGGTTGGCGAGCGCCTCGAACGCGGACGGCATCTCGTCGAGGGACACCTCGGCGGTGATCATCGGCGTCACGTCGATCTCACCCTCCGCGATGTGGCGGAGCGTGTCGGCGAACTCCATCGGGTCGTAGCCGAGCACGAACTGAACGCTCAGCTCCTTGCTGATCCCGAACAACGGATGGATCGAGTCGGTCTGCATGCACACGCCGACAACGACCAGCCGAGCCCGCGCCGGCGCGGACCGCATCGCGTCGTCGATGATCCCCGGCACGCCGATCGCCTCGAACACGACCAGGTCACGCGTGCCCCCCAACCGACGCCAGGCGTCGAACGCCGGCTCGTCACGA
>DATEEV010000154.1:0-4883 GCA_035281005.1 Microthrixaceae bacterium
GTCGAACACCACCACCAGGTCGGCGGCCTCGGCGGTGGACAGGCGGTGGGCCACGCTGATGGTGGTCCGCCCCTCCGACAGCCGGATCAAGGCCTCGGACAACGCCCGCTCCGTCTCGGCATCGACGGCACTGGTGGCCTCATCGAGCAACAGGAGGCCGGAGTCGGCCAACTGGGCCCGAGCGAGGGCGACCAACTGGCGCTCCCCCACCGACAGCGCCTCGCCCCGCTCACCGACCCTCGTGTCGAGGCCATCGGGGAACTTGGCGAGCCACCAACCGAGATCGAGGTCGTCGAAGGCCCGGCGCACCTCCCCGTCGGTGGCGTCGGGGCGGCCGAGGCGGACGTTCTCCGCGATCGAGGTGTCGAACAGGAAGCCGTCCTGGGGAACGAGGCGGATCGCCGTGGCACGCGAGCTCGCCGAGATCTCGCGAAGGTCGCGACCTCCGACGAGGATGCGGCCGGATGTCGGGTCCGCGAGACGGCACAGCAGCTTCGCGAGCGTCGTCTTGCCCGAACCCGTCTCGCCCACGATCGCGACGCTGGTCCCGGCCGCGATCGCGAGGTCGACGTCGCGGAGGACCGGGTCGCCGACGCCGTAGGCGAACTCGACGTGGTCGACCCGCACGTCGAGCGCGCCGGCCGGCAGCACGTCACCGGGCTGCGCCTCGACCACGTCGACGGGGGTGTCGAGCAGATCGAGCACCTTGCGCCAGCCGGCCAGCGCGGTCTGGGTCTGGTCGAGCACCTCGCCGATCTCACCGATCGGGGTGAGCAGGATGTTGGCGAGGAACAGGCACGCCACGACCGTCCCCTCGGTCATGCCCCAATCGGGCCCCCACCACACGCCGACGCCGATCACGGCGCCCACCGCGACCGCACCGACGATGTCGGAGAGCGCGAACATCAGCGAGAAGAACAGCGCGGCGCGCATGTTCGCCCGGTACTGGTCGTTGATGGCGGCGAGCACCCGTCGACGCACCAACGGGCGCATCGCGTACGCACGGATGACACCGGCACCCATCACCGACTCGGAGACCTCGCCGAGGGTCGCCGCCACCGCGGTGCGTTGCCAGTCGTAGGCCGCGAGCTGTCGGCGTTGCAGGAAGCGCATCGCGGGGATGACCGGGACGAAGCAGGCGATGGTCACGAGCGCGAGCTGCCACGAGTAGAACGCCATCACCGCGAGCGTGACCACGACGATCGTCGAGTTCACGATCCACGAGATGGCCCCCCATTGCGCGAACTGCGCCAGGGTCACGATGTCGCTGGTCACCCTCGTCACCAGCACGCCGCGCTTGGACTCGGTGTGGTGGGCGAGGGAGAGCCGATGGACGTGGGAGAAAGTCCGGACGCGGAGCCCGTAGAGCGTGTGCTGGGCCGCGTGCACGAGCCGGATGTAGGTCACGCGGTTGAGCCACGCGACGACGACCACCGCCACCGCGGCGATGGCAGTGGTGCCGTACACGAAGCCGGGGCGGAACCCGCCCACGAGGCCGTGGTCGATGATCTGGCGGATCGAGATGGGCACGATGAGCTTGCCCACCGCCGCGACGAGCGCCAGGCCGATGCTGGACTTCACCCCGGCGCGCAGCTCGGGGCTCGCCGCGATGCCCCGGCGCAGGATCGCCATCGCGTGTTCCGGCTCGGCGGGCTCGAGGTCGTCGAGGTCGTCGATGCCGGCGAGCTCCGCCACCTCGTCCACGACCTCGAGCGGGTCGATGGGCTCGAGCGGGTCGACGAGGCTCACGCGACGTCCTCGTCGAAGTCGTCCTGTTCGTACGCGCGCACCAGGGCCTCGTAGCCGGGCACCGACGCGAGGAGCTCGTCGTGGGTTCCCACGCCACCGACCCGCCCGTCGTCGAGGAACAGCACCCGGTCGGCGAGACGGATCGTCGAGAGTCGATGCGCCACCACGATGAGCGTGGTGTCGCCCTGTCGCCGGAGGCCGTCGAGGATCTGGGCCTCGACCACCGGGTCGACCGCGGCGGTGGCGTCGTCGAGGACGAGCACCCGGGGACGCATCGCGAGCGCCCGGGCCAGTGCGACGCGCTGGCGCTGGCCGCCTGACAGGGTGACACCCCGCTCCCCGACGATCGTGTCCCACCCGTTGGGGAGCCGATCGACGAAACGCGCCACCTGCGCCACTCGGCCCGCCTCGATCACGACGTCGGCGGTGTCGTCGCGGGCCCCCTGGTCGTCGCTCGCCCGATCGTCGATGGAGATGTTGTCGTGTATCGACGCGGCGAACAGGAAGGACTCCTGGAACACCAACCCCACGTTGGATCGCAGCTCGTCGGGGTCGAGCCTCCGGATGTCGACGCCACCCACCTCGACCCCGCCGGCATCGGCCTCCACCAGCCGCGCCAGCAACGAGGTGAGCGTCGACTTGCCGGCCCCGGTCGGCCCGACCAGTGCCACCGTCTCGCCGGGGAGGACCTCGAACGACACCCCTGCGAGCACCAGGTCGTCGTCGTAGGCGAAATGCACGTCGTGCATCGCCACCCCGAGGGGCCCGTCGGGGAGCGAGAGCGGAGGCGGCGACGCGCCGGGCTCGTCGGGAGTGGCGAGCACCGAGTCGATGCGGTCGATCGACACGACCGCACGAGGCATCTCCTGGAGGAAGAAGCCGAACACCCGCATGGGAAACGCGAGGATCGAGAACAACAGCGCGGCCTGCACGAGGTCACCCGCGGTGACCGCACCCTCGGAGATGCGGATGCCTCCGACGACGAACAACAACAGCGTGCCGAGGCTGGGCAAGGCGTCGAGGATGGGGTCGAAACCGGCTCGGATTCGTCCCGCCTCGAGGTCGGCCAGCCGCAGTCGCTCGGCCTCGACGGCGAACCGCTCGGCCTCGGCGGCCTCGAGCCCGAGGGTCTTCACCACCAGCGCGCCGTCGAAGCTCTCGTGCGCGATCGACGAGATGTTGCCGAGCCGCTCCTGCACCTCGGTCATCGGTGCGTGCACCCGTGCCGTGTAACGCCGGTTCAGCACGGTCAGGGCGGGGAAGAGGATCAACGCGACCACGGCGAAGGTCCAGTCGACGAGGAAGAGACTGATCAGTGCGAACACCACGAGCGCGACCACACCGATCGAGAACGGGAGCGGCTTGATCGACGTGGTCGTGCCCACGACGTCGGCATCGGCGTGGGCGAGCAGCTCACCGGTCGAGTTCTCCTGGTAGTAGCTCATCGGCACCGTCAGGTACTTCTCGGCCACATCGGTGCGCAGCGTCACCTGCATTCGCGCCTCGACCATCGCCGCGAAGTAGCGGCGCATGATGATCGAGAGCCCCCGGAGCAGGCCGAGGCCGACCACGACCGCCACCCCCGCGAGGACTTGCTCGCTCGTGACTCCCTCGTCGAAGGCCGGCCCGATCAAGTTGTCGGTCACCCGACCGATGGCGAGCGGGACCGACACCGCAGCCGCCGAGAAGAGCACCGCTCCCACGACCGAGAGCGCGAAGGGCCCCGGGTGGGCCCGCATGAAGCGCATGATCAGGCGACCCCCACGACGGTAGAGGCTGTCGGGCACGGTCACCGGGCCACCGTAGCGACGGCCTCCGACATCGGACGAGCCAGTTCGACTGGCGGCCTGAGCCACACTTCGATACACGACTGTTGCGCACCGCCGGGGGCGGGTTGTAGAACACCGCTGTAGCGAAACCCCGCGGATGACCAGGGAGCGCGCATGGCCACCATCGAGGCTGATCCCTATTCCGAGACCTACGGGATACCGCCCGACGTCTACCACCGGCGCAAGGCGATCCTGGCGGTGCTCTGCCTGAGCCTCGTGATCATCGTGGTGGCGGTCAGCTCTCTCAACGTCGCGATCCCGACACTGCAACGCGAGCTCGGCGCGACGCCGACCCAGCTGCAGTGGATCATCGACTCCTACGCGCTGGTGTTCGCCGGCTTCCTGTTGCCCGCCGGGGCGTTGGGGGATCGCTTCGGCCGGAAGGGGGCGCTGATCTTCGGCCTCGTGGTCTTCGGCGTGTGCGCCGGGCTCGCGAGTCAGGCGACGAGTCCCGAGATGCTCATCGCGATGCGGGCGATGGCCGGCCTCGGCGCCGCATTCATCATGCCGGCGACCCTGTCGATCGTGACCAACTCCTTTCCCGTCCACGAGCGTCAGAAGGCGATCGCCACCTGGGCCGGCCTCGCCGGCGCCGGCGGCGCGATCGGCCCCATCGTCTCGGGGTTGCTGCTCGAGCACTTCTGGTGGGGATCGATCTTCTTCGTCAACATCCCGCTCATCGCCCTGCTGCTGGTGCTGACGGTGTTCATCGTGCCGACGTCGAAGGACCCCGCCGGCCACCCGCTGGACCCGATCGGGGCGGGATTGTCGGTCGTCGGTCTCGTCGCGTTGGTCTTCGCCATCATCGAGGGCCCGGAATGGGGGTGGCTGAGCCCCGAGGTCCTAGCGGTGTTCGCCACCGCCGCGATCTTCCTCGTCGGGTTCGTGGTGTGGGAGCTGCGCACCACGAACCCCACCCTCGACCCCCGACTGTTCAAGCTGCCGGGGTTCGGCATGGGCAGCCTGGCGATCTGCCTGTCGTTCTTCTGCATGTTCGGCATGTTCTTCCTGCTCACCCAGTACCTGCAGTTCGTGGAGGGTGACTCACCGCTCATGGCGGGCGTCAAGACGCTCCCCTCGGCGGCGGTGCTGGTGCTGATCTCGCCGCGCAGCCCCGTCATCGTCGGCCGACTCGGCGTGAAGCACACGATCCGCCTGGGCTACCTGTGCAGCGCACTCGGATTCGTCGGCATGGCGTTGCTCGTGGAGGGCACGCCGTACTGGCACTTCGCGGTCTCCATCATGTTGATCGCCGCCGGGATCGGCCTGGTGATGCCGCCCGCTACCAGCTCGATCATCTCCTCG
>DATEEV010000155.1:0-6414 GCA_035281005.1 Microthrixaceae bacterium
CGGCACCACCTGCGTGGCGGTGCGCTACGCCGACGGGGTCGTGATGGCCGGTGATCGCCGGGCCACGTCGGGCAACTGGATCAGCCATCGCTCCATCGAGAAGGTCTTCCCGGCCGACCGCCATTCGGGTGTCGCGATCGCAGGCGCGGCCGGCCCCGCCGTCGAGATGGTCCGGCTCTTCCAGCTCCAGCTCGAGCACTACGAGAAGGTCGAGGGGGCCCAGCTGAGTCTCGAGGGCAAGGCGAACCAGCTCTCGCAGATGGTGCGCAACAACCTCCCGGCCGCGATGTCGGGAATGGTTGTCGTGCCGATCTTCGCCGGGTTCGACACCGGTCGTGGCGTCGGTCGCCTCTTCCAGTACGACATCACCGGCGGGCGCTACGAGGAGGCCGACTTCGCCGCGACCGGATCGGGGCAGATGCACGCCTCGACGGTGGTGAAGCTGGGCTACCGCGAGGGCCTCGGGCGCGACGAGACCGTCGACCTGACGCTGCGGGCGCTGTGGGAGGCGGCCGACGAGGACTCCGCCACCGGCGGGCCCGACCTGATCCGCGGCATCTTCCCGATCGTCGCGACGATCACCGGGTCGGGCTTCGATCGGATCGACGACGCGGAGCTCGCCGACCGCACGCGGGTGTTGCTGACCGCGATCGAAGGGACCGAGCTGTCGTGACTCCGGAGGCTCGCCCATGACGATGCCGTTCTACGTCGCCCCGGAACAGGTGATGAAGGACCGCGCGGACTACGCGCGGAAGGGCATCGCCCGGGGACGAAGCCTCGTCGGCGCCACCTACGCGGACGGGATCCTGCTCTGCGCGGAGAACCCGTCGCGCATGTTGCGCAAGGTGTCCGAGATCTACGACCGCATCGCGTTCGCCGGCGTCGGGAAGTACAACGAGTTCGACCAGCTCCGCATCGCGGGCGTCCGTCATGCGGACCTGAAGGGCTACTCGTTCAGCCGGGAGGACGTCGACGCCCGGAGCCTGGCCAACCAGTACGCGCAGATCCTCGGGCAGATCTTCACCCACGAGATGAAGCCACTGGAGGTGGAGATCCTGGTCGCCGAGGTGGGGACGGATCCCGACCAGGACCAGCTCTTCCACATCCAGTACGACGGCACCCTCGTCGACCAGCGCGACTTCACCGTGCTCGGCGGCGACGCAGACGCGATCCGTGAGCGGATGGCGGCGTCCTGGGCGGTCGACCTCGATCTCGGCGGAGTGCTGAGAGCGGCAGCGTCCGCGCTCGCCGGGCCCGACCGAACCCTCGACGCCCCAGAGTTGGAGGCGGCGGTGCTCGATCGTGACGAAGGCCGCCGCAGGTTCCGGCGCCTCGTCGAGCCCGACCTGGCCGAGCTGCTGGGCTGACCCACTCGAGTCGCCGGGCCCGTCGGCTCGACGTGATTCACGAGGTGAGTCCCGCTCAGCGCCCGCGGCGGTAGGTTGGCCCGAGTGGAACGGCGCATCTTCGGCCTCGAGAACGAGTACGGCGTCACCTGCACCCTGCGCGGCCAGCGCCGCCTCAGCCCCGACGAGGTCGCCCGGTATCTGTTCCGGCGGGTCGTTTCGTGGGGCCGGAGCTCCAACGTGTTCCTCGGCAACGGCGCGAGGTTGTACCTCGACGTCGGTTCGCACCCCGAATACGCCACTCCGGAGTGCGACTCGCTGCATGACCTGGTCGCCCACGACAAGGCCGGCGAGTGGATCCTCGAGCAGCTCCTCGAATCGGCCGAGCAGCGCCTGGCCGAGGAGGGGATCCGCGGCGACATCTACCTGTTCCGCAACAACACCGACTCCGCGGGCAACTCCTACGGGTGCCACGAGAACTATCTGACCAGCCGGCGTGACGAGCTCTCGCACTACACCGAGGTGCTGATCCCGTTCCTCGTCAGCCGTCAGGTCTACGCCGGCGCCGGAAAGATCCTCCAGACCGCGCGGGGCGCCATGTTCTGCATCAGTCAACGCGCCGAACACATATGGGAGGGCGTGTCGTCGGCCACCACGAGGTCGCGGCCGATCATCAACACCCGTGACGAGCCCCACGCCGACTCCGACCGGTACCGCCGCCTGCACGTGATCGTCGGCGACTCCAACATGGGCGAGTACCCGACGTTCCTGAAGACGGGCGCCACGTCGATCCTGCTTCGGATGCTCGAGGACCCGACCGTCGTCCTTCGCGACATGACGCTCGAGAACCCGATCCGGGCCATCCGGGAGATCTCTCACGATCTGACGTGCCGGCGCCGGGTTCGCCTGGCGAACGGACGCGAGGCCTCCGCGCTCGACATCCAGGCCGAGTACCTGAACCGGGCGCTGCGCTACGCCGAGACCCACGACCTCCAGCCCCAGGAGAAGCAGGCGCTCGAGATGTGGGAGCACGTGATGGCCGGGCTCGAGTCCGACCCGCTGTCGCTCACCCGCGAGGTCGACTGGGTCACCAAGCACCAGCTGGTCGAGGCGTACCGCGACCGCCACGAGCTGCCGCTGTCGCACCCACAGGTCGCGCTGCTCGACCTCCAGTTCCACGACATCAACCGCAACCGGGGCGTGTTCTACAAGCTGCAACGCCGCGGACGGGTCGAGCGGATCGTCTCGGACCGTGCCATCGCGGAGGCGGTCGAGACGCCACCGCAGACGACGCGGGCCAGGCTGAGGGGTGAGTTCATCAAGCGGGCCAAGGAGCGCAAGCGCGACTACACCGTCGACTGGGTCCACCTGAAGCTCAACGACCAGGCCCAGCGCACGGTGTTGTGCAAGGACCCGTTCAAGAGCCACGACGAACGCGTCGAGAAGCTGATCGAGTCACTCTGAGCCGGTGACGAGCTCCGCCGTCCGTGCCGATCTTCCGAACCGCCGTCGTCGCCGAGATCCTCGAGGAGCGCCCCGGGCTCCAGCGCCTGCGCGTGGGCTTCGACGATCCGGCTCAGGCCGGTGATCGTGCGTACTGCCTGACACGGATGCTGGGCGACGTGGTCGTGGGCGATCGTGTAGTGGTGAACACGACCGCGGTCGAGCTGGGCCTCGGCACGGGGGGTTGGCATGTCGTGCACTGGAACCTGTCACGTGACGTCGTCGAGCTGCCGGGGCCTGACCACGTGATGAAGCTCAGGTACACAAGTCTCCAGATCGACGCCGGCACCGACGAGCTGGCGCATCCCGAGCTTCCCGAATCGCTCGACGGCACGCCGGTGGTGGCCTGCGCCGTGCACTCGCAGGTGGGCGTCGTCGTCGCTGCCCTCAAGCATCTGGCGCCGACGCTCAGCGTCGGGTTCGTGATGACCGACGGGGCAGCACTGCCGCTGGCGTTGAGCGACCTGGTCGCGGACCTGCGTGACCGTGGCCTGCTCGACGTGACGGTCACGGCCGGCCATGCATTCGGCGGTGACCTCGAGGCGGTCACGGTCGCGAGTGGCCTGCTGCTCGCCCGCCACATCGGCCGGTGCGACGTCGTGGTCGCAGGCATGGGCCCCGGGGTCGTGGGCACCGGCTCGCGCTACGGGACGACCACGATCGAGGTGGGCCAGATCCTCGACACCAGCGCGTGCCTCGGGGGTCGCCCGGTGCTGTGTGTGCGCGCGTCTGACGGCGATCGGCGAGACCGGCATCGCGGCGTGAGCCACCACACCCGCACTGCGGCGGGCCTCGCCCGCGGTGGTGCGTGGGTGGCGGCGGTGCCCCCGGCGGCGGCCGAGCTGCCCGGTGTGATGGTGCGCGACGTCGAGGCCCCCAGTGGCGAGGAGGTGCTGGCTGCCGCAGGTCTGCACGTCACGACGATGGGACGTGGCGTGGCCGAGGATCCGATGTTCTTCGACGCCGCGGCCGCGGCCGCGGCCGTCGCCGTCGACCTGCTCGACCACCCGTAACATCGGCCCGAGGCAGAGGCCGGCCCGCCGGCCCGAGGCAGAGGCCGGCCCGCCGGCCCGAGGCAGAGGAGGGTCGTGTCGAAGGAGAAGACGCAGCGGCAGCTGAACCTGATCGCCCTGCTGCTCGAGACGATGCGCCCCCTGACCGCGGAGGAGATCCGCCAGAAGCTGCCGGACTCGCCCTACCCCGACAACGACAACAGCTTCCGCCGGGCATTCGAGCGGGACAAGGACGACCTCCGCGGGATGCTCGTGCCGATCGTGACCGAGGAAGTGCCGTTCAGTGACCCGCCACAGATCGGCTACCGGATCCTCTCGAAGGACTACTACCTCGAGGATCCCGGTCTCACCAACGAAGAGCTCGCCGCGCTCAAGCTCGCCGCGGGGGCGATCCAGGTCGAGGGCCAGACGCCCTCGATCGAATCGCTGCGCAAGCTCGGCGGGGTCGTGAGCGACCCCTCCGACGAGGGCGAGACCCTGGCGGTGCTGCCCGTCCAGGCGGGGCTGGCCGACGTGTTCAGGGCCCAGGCCGAGCGGCGGGTCATCAGCTTCGGGTTCCGGGGGGAGCGTCGCCGGCTGCAGCCCTACGCCCTGTCGTTCCAGCGCGGCCACTGGTACGTCGCAGGGTTCGACGAGGATCGGGCGGCCACGCGGAACTTTCGTCTCGACCGGATCGAGGGCGACATCGTCGTGGGATCCGAGCCGGGTGCGTTCGAACTGACGGCGCCGACCGACATCCAGTTGCAGTCGTGGCTGCTGGGCGACGGCGAACCGGTCGAGGCCACCGTGCTGGTCGACGCGGAGATCGCGGCGCACGCCCGTCAGGAGTTCGGTGACGCCGCGCACTGGGAGACCCGGCCGGACGGCTCGGCCGTCCTGACGCTCGCGGTGACCAATCCCGAGAACTTCCGCTCGTTCGTGCTGACCTACCTCGAGGACGCCGAGGTCCTGGGCCCGCCCGATCTGCGGAACATGGTCGTCAGCTGGCTCGAGGATCTGGTCTCGTGAGTCGTCCCACCGCGAGCGATCGTCTTCGGCGCCTCCTGGCCGTCGTGCCGTGGGTCGCCGACCGGGGTTGGGTGCCGATCGAGGAGGTGTGCGAGCGCTTCGCCATCTCCGAGAAGGAGCTGATGGCCGACCTCGATCTCGTGAGCTGGATCAGCCTGCCGCCCCACACTGACGACCGGATGGCCCGGGTCGACTTCGCCGACGGCATGGTGTCGATCAGCCTGGGTGCGTACCTCCGCCAGCCCCTGCGACTCGCGGCCCACGAAGCCCTCCCGCTGATCGCCGCCGGACGGGCGTTGGTCGGCACCGACACCGACTCCGCGCTCAGCTCGGCGCTCGACAAGGTCGCCGCGACACTCGGCATCGACGACGAGACCGTTCAGGTCGACCTCGGCCCTGTCCTCGATGAAGTGCTCGGTACGGTCCGCACCGCGATCGACGCCCGCACCAGCGTCGAGCTCGACTACTACTCTTACGGGAGGGGTTCGCACTCGGTCCGAGTGGTCGACCCGTACCGGGTGATCAGCCAGGAGGGGAACTGGTACCTGGCCGGGTGGTGCCACGAGGCGCAGGACGACCGCCAGTTCCGCCTCGATCGCATCGCGTCGGTCACGATGACCGCAGACCGGTTCGAACCGCCCGAGGTCCGACCCGGGTTCACCACCTTCACGCCGGGACCGGACTCCCCGAAGGTCACCCTGCGGCTGACTGCCGAGGCGTCGTGGGTGGCGAGCTACTTCCCGACCGAGCGGGTCGTCGACGCGCCCGACGGGCGGGTCGACGTCACCCTGGGGGTGAGCGAGCTCCGCTGGCTCGCACGCTTGCTCGTCCGCCTCGGGCCCCAGGCGGAGCTGGTCTCGATCGAGAACGCGACGCCGGCCACCGAGGCGGCCATCCGCTCGCTGCGGGCCGACACCGCCCGGCGGGTTCTGGATCGCTACCGCGGAGAAGCGTCCGAGACCGAGCGGTAGGGTGGTCAGGTTGTGACCACCCGCGAGCCCAACGTCGAGCCGGCGTACGACCCTCCATTGGGACCGCCGGACGGGGCGCTCGGATCGTCCCGCGTTCCTGTGGGGCCATCGGGTTTGGCCCCGGATGGAGTCGTTGGTGACGTTCCCGACGAGAGCCGCACCTTCCGGGTCTCCGAGCCCCACCACGCCTCGGCGTGGCGAACCGTCGCCTCGTGGGGCCTGACGATCGCGATCGCGGTCGTCGCGACCCTGTGCGTCCGCGCCTGGGTGTTCGAGCAGTATTCGATCCCGTCCACGTCGATGTTCCCGACGCTCGAGGTCGGCGACCGCGTCATCGTCTCGAAGCTCAACCGCACGCCCGGGCGCGGTGACATCGTCGTGTTCGACCGTCCCTCCAACGACCCCGCCCAGTCGCCCGACGATCCCAAGGTCCTGATCAAGCGCGTGATCGGGCTGTCGGGAGAGACCGTCGAGTCGCGCGACGGCGAGGTCTTCGTCGATGGCAAGGCCCTCGACGAGAGTTACCTGCCCGAAGGCACGGTCACGGCCATCGACGAACCGATCGAGGTGCCG
>DATEEV010000156.1:0-2793 GCA_035281005.1 Microthrixaceae bacterium
CCTCGAGACCCAGCTCTTCTACCGGCAGCTCGAGAAGGTGCCCGGCGTGCGCGTGTACCCGTCGATGGCGAACTTCGCGCTGGTCGAGATCCTGGGCGGCCTCGACGCGGATGATGTCGTACGGCACCTGCTGATCCGCCATGGGGTGTACGTGCGCACGTGCAGCGACAAGATCGGCCTCGAGGGCGAGTACCTGCGGATCGCCTCCCGGGGGCTGCGCGACAACCAGCGGATCGTCGACGCGCTGAACGACGTGCTGGCCACTGCGTGAAGCGGGCCCTGCGGCGCGCGCTCGACCGCGTGGGGCACGCGGTCTCGTCGGTGCAGGTCCGGTGGTGCCGGTGGCGGGGCGGTGGTCGCCGGGTGACGGTGATCGACATCGACAACACGCTGGCGGATGCCTGGCCGTCGTACCTGGTGGAGTGGTCGAGCCATCGTGACCGGTTGCGGTCGCTCACGGTGCTGCCGGGGATGCGGGTCGCTGCGCACGACGCGGCCCTGGCCCGCGGCGACCTGGTCGTTTTCCTGTCGCACCGGAACTGGTGGGAGTGGGGGCTGACACGTCGTTGGTTGCACGCGAACGGGTTCGCGGTCGGAGTGGCGAACCTGGTGCTCGTGGCGTCCCCGGCTGACAAGATCGACCACCTCACCGCGTTGTCAGAAGGTGGTCCGGTGGCGGTGTGGGACGACCTGACCCACGCTCAGGAGACGGGTGAGCCCCAGCAGTACGCCGAGGTCGTCGATGCCTTCGCCATGCTCGGGGTCGAGCACCACGGCTTCGCGGAGATCGAGGCGATCGTGGAGGCGGCCGGAGGCCGCTAGTCGACTGGCCTGTTCAGTCGAAGACGACCGTGCGGTTCTCGTAGGCGAGGACCCGGTGGTCGAGGTGCAGCTGCACCGCGCGGGCGAGCACGACCATCTCGAGGTCGCGGCCGCGGCGCACGAACGAGGCGACGTCGTCGCGATGGCTGACCGAGACCACGTCCTGGCAGATGATCGGGCCCTCGTCGAGCTGCTCGGTGGCGTAGTGGGCGGTCGCGCCGATGACCTTCACCCCTCGGGCATGCGCCTGGTGGTACGGGCGCGCCCCCGCGAAGGCCGGGAGGAAGGAGTGGTGGATGTTGATCACCCGGTTGCGGTATCGGTCGATCACATCCGGCGCCAGGATGCGCATGTAGCGAGCCAGCACCACCAGATCGACCTCGGCCCGGTCGAGCGCCTCCCCGACATCCGCCTCCGACGAGATGTGCTCGAACGGCACGCCGAACCGCTCGGCGGCAACGCCCTGATCGGTGTGGTTGGAGACGACGACCGCCACGTCGGCGGCGAGCTCGCCCATCGCGACCCTGCCGAGCAGGTCGTAGAGGCAGTGCCCCTGCTTCGACACGAGGATCGCGAGGCGGACTCGTTCGTCGCCCCTGCGGAGCGTCCAGTCGAGATCGAGGTGAGCGGCCAGATCGCCGAAGTCATCGCGGAAGGAGTCGAGCGAGCCGCCGTCGGGCAGGTCGAACTCGATCCGTTGCAGGAATCGCTGATGCACTCGGTCGGTGTGCTGGTCGGCGTCGAGGATGTTGCCCCCGCCGTCGAAGATGGCGCGAGCGACCTCGGCCACGATGCCCGGGCGATCGGGACAGGAGAGCTTGAGTATCGGCATCGCCTCGATGGTGCCATCCATCGGGCCGATAATCTCGCCCATCGTGCGCGATCTGGTCGACAAGCTCGTCAAGCGAGTGGCCCTGTTGTGGGCATTGGTGCGGGCCGTCCCGTGGCGAAACGTGTGGCGGGCGCACGATCGGTCGGCGTCGGTGGTGGTGTGGATCCATCACCGGTATCCGGTTGGTTGGCCGACCTACGTGCTGCGTGAGGACACGCTGGTGAAGGACGTGGCGCTCGTGACGGCACTGGCCGAGGCCGGGGTGCGCTTCCGGTTCGTCACGGGGACCGCCATCGACGAGCTTCGCGATGCCACGGTCGTGTACTCGATCCACAACTACAACCCTGATCGCATCCCGAACTACTCGGAGTCGTTGATGAAGACGCTCCGCGCCGCTGAGGCACGAGGCAACACGATGCTCCCGTCCGGTGACGAGGCCGAGTACTGGGAGAACAAGGTGTTCATGCACCGGCGGTTCGACGAGCTCGGCGTCCACGCGCCGCGCACGATCGTGCTGCGACGAGGTGAGGACGTGCCGGCTGGTCTCCCGGCGTTCCCTCTGCTCGTGAAGGAGCCGCACTCGTCGGGGTCGGCAGGGGTGCACCGGGTCGCCGACGCGGACGAGCTCGCGGCGGCGCGGGCGCGACACGAGGCCGCTGGTGAGGACGAGCTGTTGATCCAGGAGCTCGTCGACATGCGCCGCGACATGCGGGTGACACTCGTCGACGACGAGATCGTGCACCACTACTTCCGCATCAACACCAGTGACGAGTGGCAGCCGACGTCGACGCGTCGAGGCAGCGTCGTCGACTTCGAGACGTTCCCCGAGGAATGGCGTGGGCACATCGTGGAGACGTTCGCTCGTCTCGGGCTGCGCACAGGTGCGTTCGACGTGTGCTGGGCCGGCGACGACCTGACGACCGAGCCGTACTACCTGGAGGTGAGCCCGGCCTACACGCCGAACCCACCTCCCGCCGCCGCGTTCCGCGATCGCCCGTACTACGAGTTCAAGAAGCACCTGTGGGGGAAGGACTCGTACCCCCGCGCGTCGGTGGCGCTGGTGTTCACGATCCACCACAAGGTCGTGGCCGGGTTCGGGTTACCTGGCGACCCTCGGTGATCAGGTCGAGCCAGCGTCT
>DATEEV010000157.1:0-3483 GCA_035281005.1 Microthrixaceae bacterium
GCCGACCGCGCCGGACTCGTCGCGCTCGAACCCGAACCCCATCTCCGCCTCGAGCGCGCTCGCACCGAGCGCCCGCAGCTCGTCGTCGAGCAGGAAGAAGTCATCGGCCTGAGCCCCGATGCGTTCGCGCGCGAGCTGCCAGCGCAACGCCTGGCCGGTCCGACCTCGCGACTCGAGAGCGTCGAGCTGCTCGTCGAGGAGCTCGTGCAGCCGCGCCCTCTCGTCGGCGCCCGCGGTACCCCGCTCGATCCGCTCACGCACCAACTGCTCGAGGGCCTGGTGCACCGCGGACCCGCTCTCGCGGGGTTCGACGTCGAGCACGGCCTCGGGGGTGAGGGCGGGCTCCACCCCCAGAACGTTGGAAAGGAAGTACGCGAACCCGCACTGCCCGTATTTCTCCAGCGCAGTCGCCGAGAAGATCCGGTCGAGCGGGGCATCGATGCCCTCGACCTCGACCAGGCCGTTCCAGCGGTCCAATCCACCCCAGCGCCGCGCCGCGACCGTCAACGCACCGGCGGCGAGGCGGGGGACGCCGGCGACGATCGGTGCCTCGAACGCGCCCTCGTCGGTTCGACGCGAGAGGACGCGGAGGTCGTGCTCAGCGAGGGTCGCGGCCGGCTCGACCCAGGCCGGATCGATCGCCGCGGCGTACGACGGCACGATCCGATCGGTCGGGCCGGGCAGCAATCGCGATTCGTACTGGGCCCGGCCCGAACGAAGGTCACCCCGACTCCACAGGCACAGCTTCGGGCCCGATGCCGATGCGAGTGCCGCGAGGTAGCGCCGGTGCTGGCCCTCGCGGTCGTCACCGCCGAGGTCCGCGCCGATCCGAGCGTGTTCCGTCGTGCCGAGCACCACTCCCTGCGCGGGTCGTCGTGGTGCGCGACCCTCGACCAACCCGACCACGGCGAGGGCATCGAGGTCGGCACCCCACAACGACGCCAGGGGCCCGACGAGCACACCCGAGCCCAGCAGACCGGCGCGACCGGGCGTTCGCTCGAGCTCGATCTCGATCGCGGCGAGGAAGGTGGCCCACGTCGGCGACGGTTCGATCTCGTCGAGCCCGCCGAGCAAGTCGATGGTGAGCCCCAGGCGGTCGGCCGCGTCCTGCTCCTGCTCGGGCCAGCCGGCCCGGCCCCCGGGTGGGGGGAGGTAGTCGCGCAACAGGCCGCGCAGCCACAGCACCTTGTCGGACCACGACACTGCGTCGCGCACCGCGTCGATGTCGGCAGCGAGGCGGTCGACGAACGACAGCAGGTCGTCGCAGGCCTGGGCGGAGCGCACCTGCCGCTCGGTCGGCTCGGCGGAACGCAACAGGACGTCACGGTGCTCGCCGATCCGCGCCGACCACTGATCCCGGCCGGCCACCACACCGGCACGACGGGTGATCTGGTCCCAGCGCGCCGGCTGGACGACGACGTCCGCCGGCGAGCGGACGGGGCCGCTCGTCACCAGTGCGATGACCTCCTCACGACGCCATCGCGATTCGACCAGGCCGAGGAGCCGCCGCACCACCCGTCCCGCGATCGACTCGCCGACACTCTGGATCGCCGGGCCGTTGCTGGGAATGCCGGCCGCGTCGAGGTGGCGGTGCAGGGCACGGAGGTACGGCGCCCGCGAGGTGTAGGCCACTGCCATCCGATGGAAGGGCACCCCCTCGGCGCGACGGGCGAGCAACCACCGCACGACATGGCGGGCCTCGTCGTCGGCGTCGGGGACGGATCGAACCTCGGTCGGCGCGGGCGGCACCACCACGGGCGGATCGGGGACCGCACAGAGGCCGTCGAGCCATGCCACGGACGCTCGGTCGGCCCTTGGTGCGCCGGAGGCCCCCAGCAGCACTCGAACCTCGGTCGAGGCCGCGATCGCGACGAGCAACTCGCGTTGGCCCGGGAACATCCAGTCCGGGAGGTGGACCACGACGGCCCCCAGCACCGGCACCCGGCGCGTCGCCTCCTCGGCGAGGTCGACCTCGTCGTGGAACGGCTCGGTGATCCGCGCCACCTCCTCGCCGACGTGCACGACGTCGCGCACGAGCCGCCGCGACGACGTGGACAATGCTCGAGCGGCGTCGGGGCCGGCTCGTCGGATCGCCTCGATCGCCTCGGCGATGCTGCGGTCGGTCGAGGGGTGTGAGGCGACGCGGGACAGCGAGCCCGGTGAGCGCGTGAGCGCGACGCGAACCGCGGCGGCCCGTACCTGGTCGGTGAGCGGGGACGAGTCACGTGCCGCGAAGGTCGGGCCGGCCCACTCGTGCGCGAGCCGGTCGATCGCGGAGAATTCCACGTTCGCGACCCCGCCGGGACGAGCGCCGAGGTGCCGACGTGCCCAGACACCGACCGGGTTGGACGGCACGATCACCGTCACGGGCGCGAGCGGGTCACCGCCTTTCGCGGCGGCCACCACCTCGGCCAGCCGATCGTTGGCCGGGCCACCGAACGGCACCCATTCCACCGTGAGACTCATCGCCGCTCACCCTATTGGGGACCAGTGACACCAAGTCCGGGATCGCATGGCCGACGAGCTCAGCGCGATGATCGCTGCCGTGAGCGATGCCTCCCTCCCCACACTACGCGCGGTCGTCTTCGACCTGGATGGGGTGATCCGTCACTGGAACGACGACGAGCTCGACGCCGTCGAGGCCGCCTGCGGCCTCCCGCCGCGCACGATCCTCGACATCGCATTCGACGACGAGCTCGGCCCGGGAGCCATGACCGGCCGGCTCACCTATCGGGAGTGGATGGACGAGATCCGCCGAAGGGTCCTGTCGACGCACGGGTCCACGGCGAGCGACGCGCTCGACGCGTGGGAGTGCAACGTCGGTCTCGTCGACCCCGACGCCGTCGCCCTGGTGCGACGCGTCCGATCCTGGTTCGCGGTCGCCCTCCTCTCGAACGGGACGACCCGCCTGCGTCGCGACCTGCACGTGCTGGGCATCGACGACGAGTTCGACCAGGTGTTCAACACCGCGGAGCTCGGCGTCGCGAAGCCCGCGGCCGAGGTCTACGGGATCGTGTGCGAGCGCCTCGGCCTCGACGCCGGCGAGGTCGCGTTCGTCGACGATCTCGAGGTGAACGTGCACGGCGCCCGTGACGCCGGCCTGCACGCCACGGTGCACCTCGACCTCACGACCACGACCGCGTTCCTCGAGGGGCTCGGGCTCCCCGCCGGTTCAGGTGAGCGGCGCCCGCCGGCCTCGACGCGCTGACGTCGCGGCGACCTCGTCGGGCACGTCGATCTCCATTCGCAACAACGCGGCACCCAGCGTCTTGCCGAGGTTGTCGGCTCGCAGCGATCTCGGTCCGCCGCCGCCGAGTGCCCCTTGCATCACGAACTTGAGCGCCCACACGTTCGGCACCTCATAGCGCTCGACGTCGCCGGCCACGAGGTCGCCGAAATGTTCCTTGACCCGGGCCGCGGTGACCTCAGCGACGATCGTCGCGTAGGCCGCGTCGTCATCGGCGAACAGGGACAGGTCGCTGA
>DATEEV010000158.1:0-4384 GCA_035281005.1 Microthrixaceae bacterium
CCCCACTCGTAGACGACGCCGGTGAGCGATTCGCTGGTCTCCCACAACCGACGAGCCATGTCGTCATCCCTGGCCTTCTTGCTGCGACCCACGCGCTTCGGGTGACCGCGCTGCTCCGCGAATCCATCGGGGCCCCAGTAGTCGTCGCCTTCGACGTCGGGCATCGTCGCGGCATAGAGCTGAGGCAGTGCTCCCATCACGTCCGACTGCCCGACGAGCTTGTCAGCCGTGCGCAACACCGGGGCGAAGAACCCCGGTGCGCCCGTGGCCGGGCCCGACGTCAGGTTCGTGGCCGCGTAACCGGGGTGCGCCGCGGCCGACAGCAGCTGGGTGCCGGCGGCCTTCGCCCGACGCTGCAACTCCCCGGTGAACAGGAGGTTGGCCAGCTTCGTCTGCCCGTAGGCCCCCCAGCGCGTGTAGCGGCGCTCCTCGTAGTTGAGGTCGTCGGGGTGGATCGTTCCCATGCGGTGGCCGCCCGATGACACGTTCACGACGCGGGGGCGTGAAGCTGCGAGCAGCGTCGGCAGGACGAGGCCGGTGAGTGCGAAGTGGCCGAGGTGGTTGGTGCCGATCTGGCTCTCGAACCCGTCCGCGGTCCGGCCGTGTGGGACCGCCATGATGCCGGCGTTGTTCAGGAGCACGTCGATGCTGTCGAATCGCTCGTTCAACTCGGCGGTGACGTCACGGACCGACGACAGGTCCGCCAGGTCGAGCGCGATGACCTCCGGCTCGGCGGACGTGGCGACCGCCTTGACCTCGCCGAGGGCGCGGGCCGCCTTCTCGGCGTTGCGACAGGCCATCACGACGTGCGCACCCTTTGCCGCGAGGGCCTGTGCGGAACGCAGACCCAACCCGCTGTTGGCACCGGTGATCACGATCGTGGTGCCGGTCTGGTCGGGGATGTCCTCTGCGGTCCACTTCGTCGTCATGGGGTGAGTCTCGCCGAGACCCGCCCCGCGGGGAGGCCCGAGTGGCCGGCATCCTCAGTCGAGGCCGACGAACCGGGCGCGGAGCTCGTCGGGATCGAGTCCGAAGTCGGCCGGTTCGTAGTCGTGGCGCCCGTGGGCGTCGCGCGGGTTCGCGGCGTGATACTCGTCGACGAACGCGCCGAGATCCGCCGACGGTTCGAGATCCGCAGCGGCGAGGACCGTGCGAACCGCGAGGGAGGGATCGGCGATCAGGTCCTCGTAGTCGAGGTCGACGATCGTCACCGCCGAAGCCTCGGACGATGAGCGGAACGCGGCGGCACGTCCGAACCATCGCTCGGTCTGTTCGGCCTGGAACCGTCCGACGTCGACGGGGTCGACGTCGTCGCTGTAGGTCGACCGGAAGACGGCGAAGAGGCTGGCGCCGGACGCGATCGTCTCGACGACGTCGCGGTGGAGGTGGACGACGATCGCTCCCGGGAACGCCTTCGCCAGGCACGGGAGCTCTCCGGTGTGGGCGGGCGCCTTCAGGACCCAGCGGCGCTCGTCGCCGACCGACAGCAGTTGCAGGGCGTGGCGGTACCGCTCGTAGCTCCCGGTGAGATCCTCATCGGCGAGCCACGCCGCGTAGGAGTCCAGACGCACGGTGGAGGTGAAGCCCCAGTTCCGCAGGTCGGTGCCCAAGGCGAGCACACATTCCTCGGGGAGCCGGGGGCCCGAGGGGTGCACCGCCGCCATGGTGGGGTTGAGCACGTGCAACAGGTCGTGCGCGGCACCGCCCTTGTCGATGAGCCGCTCACGTGTCGTGGCGTCGGCGTGCACGAAGCGCCACGGCGCGGTGAGCTCGGCCGGCAACGGTCCGCGAAGTCGCGGGTCGGTCGCGAGCAATCGGGACAGGAACGTCGTGCCGGTGCGCCACCCACCGACGATCACGATCGGGGGCGCGAGCGGTGACGATGCGAACGACGGATGCGCGCGCCACGCCTCGGTGGTGCGGGCGCCGGCGACGAGGCGACCGACCGCGGTGTCGACGACCATCCGCGTGCCGAGGGCATTGAGTCGCCCGTCGTCGCGGGCCGAGGCCAGGTACTCGACCAGGCCGGTCCGCCAACCGTCGGCGAAGTCGGACTCCGGGATCTCGCCGTCGCGGGTCGCGCGCTCCACCACGGCGTCGGAATCGAGCCGGTAGCGCTCCGGGCGGGCGAGGCGGTCCGCCTCCGCCGCGGAGTAGATCTCGGCCGCGTCGGGGCCCCTCGTCGCAGGGGCCCAGGTCACGTCGCGCGCTCCAACTCGCTGAGTCGGAGCCGGCGCACCGTGGGGAGATCCGGGGGTCGAGCGGGTTGGAGGAACCGCATCACGAAGATCCCGAACGGGCGGCCCTCGGTGTCGAGCCAATCGCCGTCGGTCCGCTCACCCGCGAGCACGAAGCGGAAGTGCCCGTCGACCAGCGTGCTGGTGGCCGCCGTGCGGGAGACGACGCGATGTCGATGATCGAGCGAGTTGAGGAACCGGCTGTACAGCAGGAGGTTCCAGTAGCGGCATGGCACCAGATCACCCTCCACGACCAGCGCCTCGCCCGCATCGAGCTGCCAGGCGCCGCGCAGGTAGTGGATGCCCGGTTCGGTGAAGGCAGCGCCCCCGGTCATCTCCGACCAATGGCGCACGGTGTTCGGTGCCGCGAGGTCCTCGGCCGTCGCCGCGTCGATGATCCGCGGCACGTGCGCCACCACCGATCCGGACCGAGCCAGGTGCGCCACGAAGCGGGCCGGGTCGATCGGAGGAGGTGCGGGCGGGTCGTCGATCGGCTCGATGCGGCACCAACCGAGACGATCGGCGTCGGCCCCGCCGCGAAGGAGCCCGTCGTGGAAGAGCCGCACCCATACCGAGGTCGCACCTTCGGGCAGCTCGAGCCATGCCCGTTCCTGACCGTCGTCGGGCCGGTCGCGCGACAGGGTCAGCTCGAAGCTCCCGTCCGCCGAGATCTCGAGCGCGTCGCTGTCGATCCGTGCGGCCGCCGACGTGTCGGTGAGCCCGCGGGCGGCGTAGGCCGTGACCGAGAGGTACACCGCGGATCCCATGGCGCCGACGATCCGGTACCGCCGGTCGTCGCGGATGTCGGCGACCCAGTACCGGAAGTCGGGATTGTCCATCAGGAACTTCTCGCGCCACCCGTTGAACGGCACCAGCTCCGGGCGCTCCCGGTCGACCTCGAAGCGACCGAGCTGGTTGTTCAGCGCGCGCAGCAGCGCCCGGTAGCCGTCGGCCGCTTCGATCGGACCCAACCCGTCGACCGCCGCGCCCACTCGCTCGCCGGCGATTCGCAGGCGGTCGACGAACTCGGCCCATGCCCGCCTCGGATCGACGGGATCATCAGCGCGAGCTGGTTCGACCACGAGACCTTTTAGTCCAGGGCAACGTTCACGCGCAGGGTTCTGCGGAACCTGACTGCCTGGCCCCGGGCGGTGAACCTAGCAACCATCGGTCACGGGTTCTCCGGCGAACCGCGCCGCGACCCAGGTCGTGATCTGGCCTCGACCGTGCTCGGTCACGGTGTCGTGGTCGCCGGTCGGCACGTCGAGACGCTCGACGACCTGACCGAGGCTGCACATGCGGTCGATCAGTGCCGCGGTTCGACGTGGCAGGACGAGGAGGTCCTTCCCGCCCTGCACGACCAGAACGGGGGACTCCGCCGCGACCTGGCCGGGATCGTTCTCCTCGAGCCAGGCCTGACCCAGCGGAGCGGTTCGCGGATCGGTGAGGAAGTAGTCCGGCAAGGTGGCGACGGAGACCAGCGTGGGGGTGATCTCGCCCATGCACCCGTGCTCGATCACCGCGGAAGCCTCGAGCACCGGTGGGCTCAGGTACTCGCCGAGATCGACGTCGTCATCCTCCGCGGCCGCACCGACGAGGACCAGGGTCGTGATGAGGCGGGCCTGGATGTCATCGCCGTAGGTGTCGCCGAGCTGGGATCCCGGGGCGATCGCGACGGCCCCCAGGAGGTTCGACTCGGGCAGGCGTTCAGCGGCCGCCTCGTTGGTCACCAGCGCGGCGTGCCCGCCCTGCGACACACCGACCACGACCCAGTCCTCACCAGCGTGAGCGTCCGGTACCGCGCGTACCGCAGTGACGCTGTCGATGACCGCGTGGGCCTCGGCGGCGGCGGACAGGTACGGGTGCAGTTCGCCCTCGGGTCCCAGCCCGATGTAGTCCGTTGCCACCCGCACGCCGCGGACCCCGAAGTCGGGCGGTGGTTTCGGGTTTCGGCTCGGTGCGCACTTCGCGGCGAGCCCGCTGGTCCCGTGGGCCCACGCGAGGATCGGCCAGCCACCCTCGGGAGCCTCGCCGGTCGGGAAGTACACGACACCGGTGACGGCGCGATCGTCGCCCTCGGCGTCGGTCGAGTGGTACATGATCCGCAGACCGACCTCACCGGACGGCGCCTCGACGGGCATCGTGCG
>DATEEV010000159.1:0-8580 GCA_035281005.1 Microthrixaceae bacterium
CGACCTCAAGCTCACGTCGCTCACCATCAGCGGTGGCAAGGGCGGCCAGGGCTTGACCGGCGTGGCGGGCTCGGTCCCTGGCACCGCCGGGAGCCCCGGAGGCCGCGGTGAGAATTCGCGAGCCGGCACCACGGGCGACGAGTGCGACGGCGAGGCACCCGGAGCCGGGGGTTCCGGCTCCGGCACCGGTACCGCCGGAGGGGCAGGCGGTGAGGGCGGCTGGCCCGACGAGACCTGCAGCATCTTCTCCGACGATGCCATGCCTGGTTCACCCGGGACGGTTGGCGCCGGCGGCGGCGGTGCGGGCGGCGCTGGCGGTGCCGCGCTCAACGCCAACTGCAACCCCGCGTCTCCGGGCATCGGCGTCGGTGGGGCCAACGGGGCGAGTGGCGCGAGCGGCAACGGTGGTACCGGTGGCGCCTCGGGCAGCGGCGTCGTCGGTGCTGGCGGCTTCTGGACGCCACCCTCCAGCACCGCGGGCCCGGGCTCGGTCGGTGTCTCCGACGGTAAGGGCGGCGGCGGTGGTGGCGGTGGCGGCGCCTGCGAGGACGACAACGACAACGACGACGGCGGAGCAGGCGGTGGCGGCGGTGGCCAGGGCGGCACCCGGGCCCTCTCGGCCGGGCTCGGCGGCGGCCACGGCTACGCCTGGATCGGCATCCACATCACCGGCGGCGCTGACGTCACGCTCACCGGCGTCATGATCAGCATCGGTACAGGTGGTACCGGTGGTACCGGAGGCGCCGGCGGCCCGGGTGGCCTGGGTGGCCTGGGTGGCCTGGGTGGCATCGGCGCCGGTGGCACCTTCCCCTCGGCGGCATCACCGGGCGGCTATGGCTGCGACCGGCTCACCGGTGGCACCCTCACAGCGACCTGCACCGGGACCGCCGACCACCAGGGTGGTAAGGGTGGAAATGGTGGAAATGGTGGTAACGGCGGCAACGCCGGCGGTGGCGGCGGCGGCGGTGGCGGCCCGGCCTTCGGCATCGTCAGGGTGGGCGCTGCACCACCGTTCAACTCCGGAGGCTCCATCACCGGCGGCGCGGGCGGCGCGGGCGGCGTGGGCGGCGCGAACGGCGCCACGTCCAACACCGGCGCCCCGGGAACCGTGGCCGGAACCCTCACCCTCTGAGCTTCGCTGGGAGGAACGAGATGCGGGGGTCGCCCTTCGGGGCGACCCCCTCGTCGCGCTCGGCCTAAGTTCTGACCACGATGACGCGCGCAGCGGTGGAGCTCCCCGACGACTGGCGCGCGATCCAGGCCGACGAGCCGCTGCGACGCGCCTATCTCGAGTACGACCTCGATGATCGCGACTGGGCCCGGGTCGACGTTCCCGGATCCTGGGCTCGCCATCCAGCCCTCGCCGAGGCACACGGCCCGGTCCTGTTCCGGCTGCTGTTCGATTCCCCGCGACCGCCGGAGGACGATCGCGTGTGGCTGACGTTCGACTCGGTGCACTACCAGTCCGACGTCTGGATGGACGGCGCCTATCTCGGTGACACCGAGGGCTGGTTCTTCCCGCACAGCTTCGAGATCACCGACCTGCTCCGCCGGCGCCGTGAGCACTGCCTCTCGGTGGAGGTCGCGAGCCCGACGACCCGCGACGGCCACGCGACCCGCCACCTGCTCGGGTCGCTCGACGAACACCGCCGCACCGAGACCAGCCTTGGAGGGATCACCGGCGGCGTCCGACTCGAGGTGACGGGGCCGGTGCGCATCCTCCACCACCGGGTCCGCTGCCGGGAAGTGGATGAGACGCGGGCGACGATCGCAATCCGGGCCGTGCTCGACAGCAATGCCGAACGCGAGGTGACGATCCGGACGCGGATCGGTGCGACCGAGCACCTCCTGGCCCAGACGCTCGCCGCCGGCGAGAACCAGTTCGAGTGGGTCGTCACCGTCTCCGATCCGCAGCGGTGGTGGCCTCGCGCCCTCGGAGCCCAACCGCTGCACGACGTGACCGTCGACGTGCTCGACCTGGCTGGCCGCGACCTGGCCGGCACGGTGAGCGACAGTCGGACGCGACGGATCGGGCTGCGCTCCGTCGAGCTCGATCGAGGCGTGTTCCGCGTCAACAGCGAGCGCCTGTTCCTGAAGGGGACGAACCTCGAGGCGCCATCCGCGCTGGGTGCCGTCGACGACGCTCCGAGCACCGTGCCTGAGGCGATCGCCGCCGGCCTCGACCTGCTGCGCGTCCGCGCCCATGTGGCGCACCGGTCGATCTACCGTCGCGCTGACGAGCAAGGGCTGCTGTTGTGGCAGGACCTCCCGATCACCGGACGACCCCACCGCTCGATGCGACGTCAGGCCACGCGGCAGGCCCGCGAGTTGGTGGACCTGCTCGGCCACCACCCGTCAGTGCTGTGCTGGTGCGGGCGCGATGGCGGCACCACCGTCTCGATCGTCGACCGACCGGTGACCAGGGCGCTGCGACGTGCCGACGACTCGCGTCCCGTGCTCGCTCACTCCGCCGGTGTCATCCCCCAACCCGACGCGCTCCACGCTGACACGTTGTACGCGGCGATCCCCCGACTCGCCCGGTTCGTCGCCGACGGCCCGGGGCCGGTCGAGGGGTCACGCGTCGAGACATTGCGACGGCTGAAGTACCGGCCGACCGGTGGCTTCGTGCTCGGATCGACCGAACAGCTGCCGGATGGCATCCTCGCCGCGTCCTGCCGATCCGTGGCCGTGATCGCGGACCGGCTGCCCGACCACTTCCACGGCGACGAGGCGCTGGCCATCGACGTGCACGCGGTGTCGGACCTGCGACGACCGCTCGACGCCGTGATCGTCACCGCCCGCCTGGAGTGGACGCCCGCCGGCGGAACCACCGAGGTCGTCGACGAACGGCGCTGGACCGGGACCGTGCCCGCCGACGACTGCGTCCGCATCGGCACGCTGCAGGTGATCGTGCCCGAGGCCGACGGGCGACTCGACCTCGAGGTACGACTCGACCACCGGGACCATGCAGCGGTCCACACCGACGCCGCCGCGGTGCTGTGCACCCTTCACGAGCACTGACGACGACACACCCATGATGGAACGCCGATGACCGACACCCCACCAGAGGGCTTCCGCCAGTGGCGCTACACGCCGCCACCGGGCGCCACGACGATCCTGCTCGTGCGACACGGCGAGTCTGCCGCCGCGCACCCTGATGCGCCGTTCCCCCTCATGGAGGGCCACGGGGACCCACCGCTGCACGAGGAGGGCCGTCATCAGGCCGAGCGCGTCGGCGCCCGACTCGCCGCCGAGCACGCGGCCGGCCTCACGGTGTCGGCGATCTACGTCACCACCCTGCAGCGGACGCACCAGACCGCGGCACCACTCGCAACCGCCCTCGGCCTCGAACCACGTGTGGAGCGCGACCTGCGCGAGGTCCACCTGGGCGAGTGGGAGGGCGGCATGTTCCGGCAGAAGGCCGCCGAGGCCGACCCGGTGCTGTTGCGCGTCTACGAGACCGAACGTTGGGACGAGATCCCCGGCGCCGAGCCCCTCGACACGTTCGAGGCTCGCCTCGCGGCGGCGATCACGCGGATCGCGTCGACGCACCCCGACGAGCGTGTGGTGGCCGTGACCCACGGCGGCGTCATCGGACACCTCCTGCATCGGGCGACCGGCTCGAGCCGCTTCACCTTCTCCGGAGCCGACAACGCGTCGATCAGCGAGCTGGTCGTCATGCCCGATCGCTGGGTCCTGCGCCGCTACAACGACACATCACATCTCACCGGGCCGTGAACGGAGAACGGGTGGCACTCCCGCGCCGCTCGCGGTGCGAGCCATCGCGAGAGTTCACCGCAGGTTTGGGCAGCGTTTCACAGGTTCAGTAGGTTTCGACCAGAAGGTTCATTCGCGCACGGGAGGCGACGATGGCCCAGGCAACCGAGTTGCGACGAGGCGCCGAGGCGCCGCGCGTCAACAAGGGCGTGTCCCGGCGGGCGCCATGGCCGGTGCAGTTCTACGAGTCCGCGGTCGGCAAGAAGTGGGTGATGGGTCTCACGGGCCTGGCCCTCTACGGCTTCGTGTTCGGGCACATGATCGGCAATTTGAAGATCTATCTGGGCCGCGAGCCCGACGGGGAGTGGGCGATCGACGCCTACGGCCACTTCCTGCGCGAGCTGCTCCACCCGCTGCTGCCGAACCACGTGTTCGTCTGGCTGCTGCGGATCGGGCTCATCGTCGCGTTCGTGCTGCACATCCACGCCGCGAGCACGCTCACGCTGATGAACCGGCGGTCCCGACCGGTCGGCTACCAGTCCTCACGCGACTACATCGCCGCCAACTTCGCGTCCCGGACCATGCGTTGGACCGGGGTGATCATCCTCGCCTTCCTGATCTTCCACCTCTTCGACCTGAGCTGGACCGGCACCGGCCAGGACTACGAGCTCGGCCATGTGCACGACAACATGATCGCCTCGCTCAGTCGGCCCTGGGTCGCCGCGGTCTACATCCTCGGCAACGCGGCGCTGCTGGTGCACCTCTTCCACGGGATCTGGTCCTCCTTCCAGACCCTCGGGCTCAACAACCCTCGCTGGAACGGGGCCCGCCGCCTCGTCTCGCTGGGCGCCGCGCTTCTCGTCGGCATCCCCAACATCCTGTTCCCGCTGCTCATCGTCACCGACGTCGTCACATGAGCCCGAGAGGATCCCGATGACGCTCCAGCTCGATTCGAATGTCCCCGCCGGTCCGCTCGCGGACAAGTGGGACAACCACAAGTTCGACCTCAAGCTGGTCGCTCCCCACAACCGCCGCCGCTTCGACGTGCTGGTCGTCGGCACCGGTCTGGCCGGGGCCTCGGCCGCGGCCTCGCTCGGCGAGATGGGTTACAACGTCAAGGTCTTCACCTACCACGACTCGCCGCGACGGGCGCACTCGATCGCAGCTCAGGGTGGCATCAACTCGGCGAAGAACTACCGCAACGACGGCGACTCGGTGCACCGCCTCTTCTACGACACCATCAAGGGCGGCGACTACCGCTCCCGCGAGGCCAACGTGCATCGCCTCGCCCAGGTGTCGGTCGACATCATCGACCAGTGCGCGGCTCAGGGTGTGCCGTTCGCCCGCGAGTACGGCGGCCTCCTCGAC
The DNA here is from genome assembly GCA_035281005.1 of Microthrixaceae bacterium. Taxonomy (GTDB): domain Bacteria; phylum Actinomycetota; class Acidimicrobiia; order Acidimicrobiales; family Microtrichaceae; genus DATEEV01. The sequence continues at coordinate 5,086 of DATEEV010000159.1, forward strand.
AACCGCTCGTTCGGCGGCGCGCAGGTCGCGCGGACGTTCTACGCCCGGGGCCAGACCGGCCAGCAGCTGCTGCTCGGCGCCTACCAGGCGCTGGCGCGCCAGATCCACCTCGGCACGGTCACGCTCTACAACCGCATGGACGTGCTCGACATCGTCCTCGACGACGACGGCAAGGCGTGCGGCATCGTGACCCGCGACCTGCTGACGGGCGAGACAGCCCGCTTCAGTGGTCACGCGGTCGTGCTGGCCACCGGCGGCTACGGCAACGTCTACTTCCTGTCGACCAACGCCAAGCAGTGCAACGTCACCGCGACATGGCGGGCGCACCGCAAGGGCGCCGCCTTCGCGAACCCCTGCTACACCCAGATCCACCCGACCTGTATCCCCGCGTCGGACGAGTTCCAGTCCAAGCTCACATTGATGTCGGAGTCGCTCCGCAACGACGGCCGCATCTGGGTGCCTAAGAACCCCGACGACTGCGGGAAGTCCGCGGGCGACATCCCCGAGGACGCCCGCGATTACTACCTCGAGCGCAAGTACCCGAGCTTCGGCAACCTGGTCCCCCGCGACGTGGCGTCTCGCAACGCCAAGACGATGGTCGACCAGGGCCACGGGGTCGGCCCGCTGCGCAACGGCGTGTTCCTCGACTTCGCTGACTCGATCAACCGGCTTGGCGAGAGCGTGGTGCGCGAGCGCTACGGGAACCTGTTCGACATGTACGAGCGCATCACCGGCGAGAACCCGTACCAGATGCCGATGCGCATCTACCCCGCCACCCACTACACGATGGGTGGGCTCTGGGTGGACTACAACCTGATGTCCAACGTGCCCGGCCTGTTCGTGCTGGGCGAGGCGAACTTCAGCGACCACGGCGCGAACCGGCTCGGCGCCTCGGCGCTCATGCAGGGCCTCGCGGATGGCTACTTCGTACTGCCGGCCACGATCGCGGGCTACCTCGCCGACCTGCTCGGTACGTCGCCGGTGCCCACCGACCACGCGGTGTTCGACACCGCGCAGACCGAGGTCGACGACCGCGTCAAGCGCCTCATGTCGGCGAAGGGCACGCGAACCGTCGACCACTACCACCGCGAGCTCGGCCGCATCGTGTGGGACTACTGCGGCATGGCCCGCAACAAGGAAGGCCTCGAGAAGGCCCTCTCGGAGATCCCGGCGCTGCGCGAGGAGTACTGGCGCGACGTCAAGGTGCTCGGCGACGGACGGACCTTCAACCAGTCCCTCGAGAAGGCACTTCGCGTCGCGGACTTCATGGAGATGGCCGAGCTCAAGGTGAAGGACGCCCTCCACCGCGAGGAGTCCTGCGGCGGCCACTTCCGGGAGGAGTACCAGACCCCCGAGGGAGAGGCCCAGCGCGACGACGAGCACTTCGCCTACGTCGCGGCATGGGAGTACGGGGGCCCTGACATCCAGCGAGACTCGGTGCTCAACAAGGAGAAGCTGGTGTTCGAGAACGTCAAGCTGTCCCAGCGCAGCTACAAGTGACCCGGAGCCACTGAAGATGTCGGAGATGCTCAACCTCACCCTCAAGGTCTGGCGCCAGAACGGCCCGGACGACGGAGGGCGCTTCGAGGAGTACCGCACCACGGTGGCCGACGACGCGTCGTTCCTCGAGATGCTCGACTACGTCAACGAGCAGCTGGTCGCGGAAGATCGCGAGCCGATCGCGTTCGACCACGACTGCCGCGAGGGCATCTGTGGATCGTGCGGGCTGATGATCAACGGGCAGGCGCACGGACCGCAGCGCGGCACCGCAACGTGCCAGCTCCACATGCGGAAGTTCCACGACGGCGACCACATCACGATCGAGCCGTGGCGGGCGGGCGGGTTCCCGCTCATCCGCGACCTCGCGGTCGACCGTTCGGCCTTCGACCGCATCGTCGAGGCTGGCGGCTACATCACGGTCAACACCGGGGCCGCGCCCGACGCCAACGAGATCCCGGTGCCGAAGGACGTCGCCGACGCGGCGATGGACGCGGCCGCGTGCATCGGGTGCGGGGCGTGCGTCGCTGCATGCCCGAACAGTGCGGCACAGCTCTTCACCTCCGCCAAGATGCAGCACCTCAACCTGTTGCCACAAGGCCAGGCCGAGCGCTGGGCGCGCAGCGAGGCCATGGTCGAGACCATGGAGGAGTTCTTCGGCAGCTGCACCAATCACGGCGAGTGCCAGGAGGCGTGCCCGAAGGAGATCTCGATCGACTTCATCGCCATGATGAACCGGGACTACCTGAAGGCGAAACTCACCAACCGCCGCCGCATCGGGCAGCGCAAGGTGGGGTAGTCGCGCCTCAGCGAACCGAATTTCGCCCTGGGCGCGACACAGGGCTGAGACATTCACCGTGACCGGTCGCAGGCCGGCTGGAGTGCCAGACTCCCTGTCCGGTCCCGCCGGCCGGCCCACGCCCAGGAGCACCCCCATGACCCGCACCCGACTGCCCCTGATCCTCCTCCTCTGCACCGCCTTCACGTTCAGCCTGGCAGCCTGTGGCGACGACGAGCCCGCTGCGGATGACGTCGAGATGCAGAGCGACGGCAAGCAGGAGGAGTCCAGCGACTCCAGTTCGAACGACGATTCCAGCTCGAATGACGACTCCAGTTCGAATGACGATTCGAGCTCGAATGACGACTCCAGTTCGAACGACGACTCGAGCTCGAATGACGACCCGGGCTCGCTCGACGACCTCGGTGATCTCGGCGACATCGCCGGCATGGAGAACCTCGAGGAATGCATGGCCATCGCCACCGCCTACGGCAGCTTGGCAGTGTCGGCGCTCAGTGAGGAGGCCGCCGAGGAGGCGCGCGACGCTCTTTCCGAGCTCGAGTCGAAGCTCCCCGGTGAGCTCGAGGATGCCCTGGCCACGGTGGCTGAAGCGTTCAACACCGTGGCCGAGGAGGGATTTGTCGACGGAGCCGAGGCCTTCGAGACCGACGAGTTCAAGGAAGCCGACGCGGAGATCCAGGCCTACCTCGAAGAGACCTGCGGCACGAGCTGAGCTGGCTCAGATCGGCGGCTGGTTCCACTCGACCCAGCCCACCCCCGAGCGCCCGTCGCGCGCCTCGACCCGGGCCAGGCCGCGTGGGAAGCGCGCCTCGCGTCCGTCGGGATGCACGAGCAGCACGGGCGACCACGCGACCGGAGTGACCTCGAGCTCCAGGTCGCCGATCCCAAGCGTGGACCGTTCGATGAGGCCCTCGCGGCCGAGCTGGGCGTCGACGTGGATGCTCGAGTGCTCCTCGAACGTGTCGGAGCCCGCGGGCAACACGTAGGCGACGCCGAGGTCGTCCATGCCGGTGAACGCCCCGGCGGAGTGCCAGCGCGTTCCGTCCTCGAGCCGTCCAGCGGTCCAGTTCCATCCGAGCGCCCACCAGTCGCGGGCCTGACCCCACGAGTGATCCCGCTGGCCCCACCCGTCGACCTCGATGCGTCGGTCGCCGACGAGGATCTCGCCGTGCACCCGGCACGGGATCTCGTAGCGAGGG
>DATEEV010000160.1:0-3243 GCA_035281005.1 Microthrixaceae bacterium
ATGATGCTATGATGCAGGCATGCGGACGACCGTGACGCTGGATCCGGACACCGAGCAGATCGTGCGTCGCCGGATGGCCGAGCGGCGACAGTCGTTCAAGGAGGCGTTGAACGATGCGATCCGCAGCGGTGCGCGGCTGACAGATGCGACCCCACCGTTCGAGACGGCGACGGCGGCCATGGGTCAATCGCGCGTGAACCTCGACCGGGCCCTCCAGATCGCCGCTGATCTCGAGGACGATGAGCTCGTGCGCAAGCTCCGAACTGGCTCGTGAACCTGGTCGACGCCAACGTCCTGCTCTACGCGGTCAACACCGACGCCGCCCACCACCAGCGCTCGATCCGATGGCTCGACGCGGCGCTGTCGGGCGCTGACACCGTCGCGTTCGCATGGGTCGCGCTCCTGGCGTTCGTCCGGCTCTCCACCAAGGTCGGGCTCTTCCCCTCGCCGCTCAGCGTCGACGAGGCGATGGATCGGGTCGACGCCTGGCTGGCGGCGCCACCCGCCGTGGTGGTCGAGCCGACAGTCGACCACCCGCGCATCGTTCGCGACCTGTTGGTCGACCTCGGATCGGGAGGCAACCTGGTCAACGACGCACACCTCGCCGCGCTCTCGATCGAGCATCGCTGCGGGATCGTGTCGTTCGACAACGACTTCGAGCGGTTCAGCGGGGTGCGATGGCAGGTTCCCCCGGCCTGACGTCCGACGAGATCTCGATGTCAACCGTCGGGATGGGTGAGCTCGATGAGCTCGAGGTCCTCGATGCCGACGTAGTCCCGCGGGTTGCAGGTGTACAACGGAAGCCCGTTGGCGATCGCCGTCGCGGCGATGAGCGCGTCGAACGCTCGCGCGGACGGCTTTCGTCCCGAGCGACGAAGCGACGCGGCGACACCCCCGAACGCACGAGCAGCCACCGAGTCGAAGGGCAACGGCTCGAACGCGGACTCCACTTCCTGCAGGCGGGCCTGGCGCGCAGCGCGCTCCCGGTCGTCCGTGGTGACGAGTGGGCCGACCGACAGCTCGGCGAGAGTGATCGCGGTGATGACCGGTTCGGACGGAAGGTCGGCCGGGTCGAGCCGCTCCAGCAGGATCAGCGTGCTGGTGTCGAGGACGCCCGCCGCCATGGTTCAGATGGTCTGGTCGACGACGGCGTCGACGTCGGCGCGGAACCGTTCCGCGTCGACCGGGGGCAGGCGCCGGAACCGCTCGACGAGCGCTTCGGCACTGAGGCGCGGACCAGGGACGGGTCGAAGCTCCGCCACGGGCGTGCCGTCGCGCGTCACCGTGACGCGCTCGCCGGCCAGGACGCGATCGAGCACCTCGCCGCCCTTGTTCCGGAGGTCTCGAACCGTCGCGTCTGCCACTTCCATCAGAGTATCACCGGTGAGACATGCGACAATCCTTATAAGTATTGACGGTTTCTCGGATGGACGCGTAGCCTTCTCGCCGCCATGGACTACGAGATGGGAGACGAGGTCGGCGCGCTGCGTGGCGACCTCCGGAGACTCGTCCGGGAGCACGTTCCGGCCGACTTCCTCAGCGCCTTCACCGACGACCCGCGCGACCTCGCGATCGCCCAGGCGTTCTGCAAGACCCTGGCGGAACGGAAGCTGCTCTGTGCCGCCTGGCCCGAGGAGTTCGGCGGCCTCGGCGCCTCGCCATGGGAGCAGACGGCGGTGCGCGAGGAGATGTGGGCGTTCCACGAGCCCCGTGGCGCGCAGTACATGGGCGTGAACTGGGTCGGCCCGACGATCATGCGCCACGGCACCCCCGAGCAACAGCGCCAGCACCTCCCGCCGATCGCGCAGGGCGAGGTCATCTGGTGCCAGGGTTTCAGCGAGCCCAACGCCGGTTCCGACCTGGCGTCGCTGCAGACCACCGCCCGCCGCGACGGCGACGAGTGGTTGGTCTCGGGCCAGAAGATCTGGACCTCTTACGCCACCATGGCGCAGTGGTGCTTCCTGCTCGCCCGCACCTCGAAGGGCGAGAAGAAGCAGCAGGGCATGACGATCTTCCTGGTGCCGATGTCCGACCCGGCGATCGAGGTCCGAGCCATCCCCTGCATGCTCGGCCCGCACCACCTCAACGAGGTCTTCTTCGACGACCTCCGCGTCACCGAGGCCGACGTGCTCGGCGAGATCGACGACGGATGGTCGGTCGTGCAGGAGGTGCTCGCGTTCGAGCGCGTCGGCATCGCCCGGTACGCGCGCTGCGAACGCCTCCTCCAGTGGGCGCCGGGCGCACTCGGCGACGAGTGGGACCGACTGCCCGGTGAGCTGCTCAGCCGGTGGAACCGCATGCTCGTGCACGCTCGCCGCGCCCGACTGCTCGCCTACCGCGTGGTGGGGATGCAGAACCGCGGCCAGGTCCGCCCCGGCGACACCGCCGCCTACCGCATCGCCGTGACCCGTCTCGACCAGGAGAGCGCCGAAGTGCTGATGGACGTCGTCTCCGAAGCCCGACTCGACACCGAGCAGGGCGCGCGGTTCCGGCGAGCCGTCGAGGACCACCACCGCTATTCCGTGTCGGCCACCGTCGCCTCGGGCAGCATCGAGATGCAGCGCATCCTGCTCGCCCGGGCCCTGCTCAGCCCCACCCCGGCGGGATCATGATCACCGAGCTGAGCGACGTCGCGACCGAGTTCGGCGACTCCGCGCGCAAGGCGATCGCGGCCGAGGGCGGCGACGAGCTCGTGCAGCGGGCCGAGGCCGAGCCCGAGGCGCGAGCCGAGCTCGTCGAGCCGCTGCTGCGCGGTCTCGGTGTACCGGACCTCGACCCGAGGCGCAGCGACGACGAGCTCGAGGCGGCCGCGGCGCTGTGCCGCAGCGCGGGCTACTGGTCGATCGCGTTCCCGCTGGCCGAGGTGCTCAGCCGACCCGCCGACCTCGAGGTGAACGGCCTCGTGGTGATCGACGACATCCGCCCCGCCGCCGCGCTCGGTGGGCTCGGCGGACGTTGGGCCGCCGTCACCTTGGACGGTCGCCTCGCCGTCGCCCGGCCCCGCCCACTCGACGTCGGCCCACGGAAGTCGGCCTTCGTCACCGAGCTCGACCTCGAGTCGACCACGACGCCCGCGTCACCGGTCGACGTCGCGCTCGCCCTGGTCCTGCCGATGTGGACCCTGCTCGGCATGATCGACCGGGCCCTCGACCTGACCCGCGCCTATGTCCTCGACCGCGAGCAGTTCGGCCAGCCCCTCGCGAAGTTCCAGGGCGTGCAGTTCCAACTCACCGACGCCGAGGT
>DATEEV010000161.1:0-2192 GCA_035281005.1 Microthrixaceae bacterium
GCGCTCGACCAGTGCTGGGACCTGCTGCGGCAGCGCCGGGCGCGGCGCGATGCGGGAGAGGATCCCGACGAAGCGATGATCCGCCCCGAGGACATGGTCGAGGAGTACGAGCAATGACGAGCCGGGATGGGTCCGATGGCGGCTGAGGCCTGCGAACACCTCGGAGAACTCGGCGAGGTCGTTCCGTCGGCCGACGGGTGCGAGGACTGTCTCCGCATCGGCGGGCATTGGGTGCACCTCCGCCTCTGTGTGGAGTGCGGCCACGTCGGGTGCTGCGACAAGTCGCCGAACCGCCACGCCACCGCGCACTGGCATGACCGGGCCCACCCCCTCGTCCGCTCCTTCGAGCCTGGTGAGGACTGGTGGTGGTGCTATGCCGACGAGCTCTTCCTGACGGTGCCGGGAGCCCCACCCGCACCATCGCACTCCTGACGTGACCCCCGCGCCCGGGAATCGTCAGGTGAGGATCGACCGAACGGCATAGCGATGACCGACTCGGAGCTCGTGCGTTGGGGCACGCCCACGGCGCGCCGACTGCTGCTGACCTGTGTGTTGGGTTCGAGCATGGCCTTCCTCGACGGCACGGTCGTGAACGTGGCCCTGCCGGCGATCAGCGAGGACCTCGACGCCGGCCTCGCCGGCCTTCAGTGGGTGGTCAACGCGTACCTCGTGTCGCTCACGGCGTTCGTCCTGCTCGGCGGCCTGCTCGGTGATCGCTATGGCCGGCGCCGGGTGTTCCTCGTCGGCGTGGTCGCATTCACGCTGACATCGATTCTCTGCGGAGCGGCCCCGAACCTCTGGACACTGGTCCTGGCCCGTGCGTTGCAGGGCGTCGCCGCCGCGCTGTTGGTGCCGGGGAGCTTGGCCATGCTGACCGGCTCGTTCCATCCCGAGGACCGCTCGAGGGCCGTCGGCTCCTGGTCGGGGCTGTCGGGTGTGTCAGCCGCGGTCGGCCCGCTGCTCGGCGGCTGGCTCGTCGAGTCGTTCTCATGGCGTTGGGTCTTCCTCATCAACGTCCCGCTGGCCGCGGTCACCCTCGTCGCCGCGCGCGGCCTTCCGGCTGACCTGCCCGCGGTCGCTCCACCGTCGCTCGACCTCGGTGGGGCACTGACCGTGGCGGCGTCACTCGGGCTCCTCACGGCCGGCGCCATCGAACACGGCGCGTCGTGGTCGTGGTACGCGATCGCCGCGGGCGCCGCGCTGTTCGTGGCGTTCCTCTTGATCGAGGCGCGCGGTCGCGACCCGATGATGCCCCTGTCGCTGTTCACCTCCCAGCAGTTCTCAGGTGCGAACGCGGTGACGTTCGTCGTCTATGCCGGGTTCGGCGTCTCGACGTTCCTGCTCGTCGTCGTCCTTCAGACCAGCCTCGGCTACTCGCCCATCGAGGCGGGTGCCGCCGAGATGCCGATCACGATCCTGATGCTGTTGTTGTCGTCGCGGGCCGGTGCGCTGGCGCAGCGGATCGGCCCGACGCTGCCGATGACGGTCGGCCCGCTGGTGATCGGACTCGGGCTCGCGTGGTTGAGCATCCTCCAGCCTGGCGACAGCTACTTCGCGGTGGTCCTGCCGTCGATGACGGTGCTCGGTCTCGGGTTGGCGATCACGGTGGCGCCGCTCACCGCCGTGGTGCTCGCCGCGGTCGACGAGCGTCACCTCGGGGTGGGCTCGGGGGTGAACAACGCGGTGGCGCGTCTCGCCGGGCTGTTCGGCGTCGCGGTGATCCCCGCGCTCGCGGGCTTCGATCTCACCGCGGCGGCGAATGACGAGCTGCCGGGATTCCAGACCTCGATCCTGATCGGGGCGGGGATGTGCGTCGTCGGTGGTCTGATCTCGCTCCTGACCATCCGCCGCGCGGAGGTGGTCACGCCGACGGTGCAGGCCAGCCCGCTGGTGCCGTGCGGCGACCCGTGCCGGCGCGAGGAGGCCGCCGCGGCGTGAGCCGTCTCGGTGAGCGGAGGAGCGCACCGGTAGCGTGGAGCCATGGGTGACGAACGCGCGAGGTGGGAAGAGGCGTTCGAGGAGTCGAGTCGCCGGGATGCGGACTTCTCGAGCATGTCGGGGGTGCCGGTCGAACCGGTCTACGCACCCGACGACGGCGAGTTCCCCGGCCAGTACCCGTACACGCGGGGTCCCTACGCGTCGATGTACCGCTCGAAGCTGTGGACGATGCGCATGTTCGCCGGTTTCGGCAC
>DATEEV010000162.1:0-5883 GCA_035281005.1 Microthrixaceae bacterium
GAGCCGCCCCGCCAGGCCAAGGCGCGCACGACGTGGCTCGCCGCCCGGCTGGGCGAGTCGGGCGTGCGTTTCGACGCGTCGGCGAAGGCGATGATCGAGGAACGCCTGGGCGAGGACGTGCAACGCGTCGGCGGGCTCGTCACCCTCGTGGACAGCTCGTTCCCGTCCGGGTCGACGGTGAGCGCGGCCGACATCGGACCGCTGCTCGGCGCGGCTGGTTCGGTACCGCCCTGGGAGCTCACCGACGCCATCGAACGCGGCGACGTGAAGGGTGCGATCACCAAGCTCCAGCGAATGACCGGCGCCGGAGACCGCCACCCACTGCAGATCATGGCGACCCTGCAGACCCACTACGAACGACTGCTGCGCCTCGACGGGTCGGGGGTCGGGTCCGAGACGGAGGCCGCACATCTCCTCGGGATGAAGGGCTCGACCTTCCCGGCGAAGAAGGCGCTCGATGCCGCACGGCGCATGGGCTCGGAGCGGATCGCCACGGCCGTGCGCCTGCTCGCGAAGGCGGACGTCGATCTGCGAGGCGCGACGGCCCAGTCAGCAGAGGTCGTGATGGAGGTCGCCGTGGGCCGACTCGCGCGGCTCTCTTCGCGGCGCTGAGCTCTGCCGATGCGCTGATCGCGAGCGATCAGCTGGATCAGTCAGTTGGCCGAGGCGTCGGCGGAGAGCTTCGTCAGGCGCTTGGCGAGGCGGGACTTCTTGCGGCTGGCGGCGTTCTTGTGGATCACGCCCTTGCTGGCCGCACGGTCGATCTTCGACGCCGCGGCACGGGCGGCGGCCTCGGCGGTCTCCTGGCCCTCGTCACCGGTGGCCCGGGTGGCCGCGGTCTCGGCCGTCTTCACGCGGGTGCGCAGCTCGGACCGGACGGCCTTGTTGCGAAGGCGGGCCTTCTCGTTCTGCTTGTTGCGCTTGATCTGGCTCTTGATGTTGGCCACGGGAGGGTTCCTGCTTCGGGGAGATCGATCTGGGCGCGCGACGGCGCACCGAGCGAACGAGCATACCGGCCGTGCCTGCTCAGGGGCGAGTCAGCCCGCCAGGGTGAGCGGAACGCCGGTGCGTCGTGACCCAGACGTCGACCGGGGTGGCCAGCGGTCGGCTGGCCACCTGCTGTTGCTGGTCGACGGTGGCCTGCCACCAGTAGGGCGTCATCTGCAGCAGGTTCGCCACGTCACTCGGGTCGTCGAGGTCGAGCTCGAAGCGCACCCGCACCGCTCCTACCGTGTCGTCATCGGCGACGTGAGGTCGGGGCTCGTGGGGGGCGGGTCGCTCGTAGAGCAGCGCCCGCAGGCCGGCAAGGTGGTCAGGGCCCGGCGAGGCGACCACTGCCACACCGTGCGGGTGCAGGACTCGCTCCCATTCGGGGAAGTGGCGAGGAGCGAACACGGCCACGACCGCATCGAGGTCGCCATCCGCGAACGGGAGGCGGTAGCTCGAGGCGACGCCGTAGTGATGATCGCGGTGGCGGCGCGCGGCGAGACGGACCGCCGGCTTGGACACGTCGATCCCCCAGCCGACGGCGCCGGTCGCGGCCACGACGGCGGCCAGGTACGTGCCTTCCCCACAGCCTGCGTCGAGCACGTCGGTCGCGTCAGGCGCCGCGGTCGCGACGGCCTCGGCCACCGCGTCGATCACCGGCCGGTAGTGCCCGGCATCGAAGAAGGCCCGACGGGCTCGGACCATCGCCGCGTCGTCGCCTCCGGCCCGCGGCGCGTGGCGCCCCGCGGGGAGCAGGTGCAGGTAGCCCTCGCGAGCGCGGTCGAAGCGATGTCCGTTCGGACAGGACGCACCGTCGGGCTGCTCGTCGAGAGCGGCGCCGCAGTTCGGGCAGCGAAACGTCGTCAGTGCTCGGCCGTGCGGGGGCTCAGGGGTCGATCTGGGTCAGGGCGGCGATGCCGAACACGGCGCCCTGGGGATCGGCGACCATCGCGCCGCGCCCGAAGCTCATGTCGTTGGGTGGCATGAACACCTGACCGCCGAGCTCGGTCACCCGGGCGGCGCGCTCGTCGCAGTCCTCGACCGTGAACCACACCGACCACGCGGGGTACTCGCCCTCACCCGCGGCGTGTGCGCCACAGGTGACCTTGCCGTTGATCGTGTAGACCTCGGCGCCCTCCGACGTCTGCTCCTCGCACGTTCCAGCCGAAGACACGCCGGTAGAACTCCGACGACGCGGCCAGGTCGTTCGTGGCGAGCTCGCTCCAGCAGAACCCGCCCACGTCGTTCACCCACTCCGCGCCGATGTGCTCCATGGGCTGCCAGGTCGAGAAGAACGACCCCTGCGGGTCCTGGAACACCGACATGCGACCGCTCTTGAACACGTCCATGGGCGGCATGATCACGGTGCCGCCGTGCTTGGTCACGGTCGCCGCGGTGGCGTCCGCGTCGGCCACGCTCATGTACACGGTCCAGTACGGCGGGCCGGGGGACTGCTGAGGACCGATCCCGGCGGTGTACTTACCGTCGTGGGCGAACATCCCGTAGAAGCCGGCCTCCTCGGTCGGCTCCATCCGCAGCTCCCAGCCGAGGATGTCGCGGTAGAAGGCGATCGCGGCCTCGATGTCGCTCGTGCCGAGATCGACCCATGACGGCGTGCCGGGTAGGTACGAGGTGCGCTCACCCATGTCTGCCTCCGCGAGCTCGTGTCCGGGCGACGCTAGTTGGGGGACGGCTCGCATCGCTCGGTAGCGTCGGAGTCGCCGTGACCCAGCTCTCCCGCATCCGCAACCTGTCGATCATCGCCCACATCGACCACGGCAAGTCGACCCTGGCCGACCGGATGCTGGAGATCTGCGGGGCGGTCGACCCCCGGGACATGCGCGAGCAGTACCTCGACTCGATGGATCTCGAACGCGAGCGGGGCATCACGATCAAGCTGCAGTCGGTCCGCCTGGATTACAGCGATCACGTGCTCAACCTGATCGACACCCCCGGTCACGTCGACTTCGGCTACGAGGTGTCGCGGTCGCTCGCCGCGTGCGAGGGCGTGATCCTCGTCGTCGATGCTGCGCAGGGGATCGAGGCCCAGACGCTCGCCAACTGCTACCTGGCGCTGGAGAACGATCTCGAGATCGTCGCCTGCCTCAACAAGATCGACCTGCCCGCGGCCGACCCTGATCTGTACGCGGGCGAGATCGAGCGGGTGCTCGGCCTCCCGGCCGACGAGGTGCTCCGCATCTCGGCCAAGACCGGTGAGGGCGTCACCGATCTGCTCGACGCAGTGATCGAGCGCATCCCGGCTCCGATCGGCGACGCATCCGCGCCATTGCAGGGCCTGATCTTCGACTCGCACTTCGACCAGTACCGCGGAGTGGTCAGCTCGGTCCGAGTGGTCAACGGCACGTTGAGCTCGGGCGCAAAGCTGCGGTTCATGCAGGCCGGGGCGATCTATCCGGCCGAGGAGGTCGGGGCGCGCCGGCCCGATCCCACACCGATGGCGTCGCTCGGCCCGGGCGAGGTCGGTTACCTCATTGCCGGCATCAAGGACGTGGGCGAGGCGCGTTCCGGCGAGACCGTGACCGAGGCGACACGACCGGCCGCCTCCGCGCTCGAGGGCTACCGCGATCCCAAGCCGATGGTGTTCTGCGGCCTCTATCCGGTCGACGGCGACGAGTTCGAGGACCTGCGCGAGTCGCTCGAGAAGCTGCGCCTCAATGACAGTTCGTTCACCTACGAGCCCGAGACCTCGGGGGCCCTCGGCTTCGGGTTCCGATGCGGCTTCCTCGGTCTGTTGCACATGGAGATCGTCCGCGAGCGACTCGAGCGCGAGTACGACCTCAACCTGATCGCGACGGCGCCGTCGGTCGAGTACGTGGTCGAGACGACCGCGGGCGCCCGGCTCGAGATCGACAACCCCGCCGACCTCCCCGACCCGTCGCACATCGCCCGGGTGCTCGAGCCCTATCTGGCGGTGACGATCATCACCCCCTCCGCCTACACCGGCACGCTGATGGACCTGTGTCAGACGCGTCGCGGCGAGATGCGCACGATGGAGTACCTGTCGCCCGAGCGGCTCGAGCTCCAGTACAAGATCCCCCTCGCCGAGGTCGTGATGGACTTCTTCGACCAGCTCAAGAGCCGCACCCAGGGCTACGCCTCGCTCGACTACGAGGCCATCGGATACGAGGCGGCATCGCTGGTGAAGGTCGACATCCTCATCAACAGCGAGCCCGTCGACGCCTTCTCCGCCATCGTCCACAAGGACAAGGCCTACGACTACGGCAAGAAGCTCGTCGACAAGCTGCGCGAGATCATCCCGCGCCAGCAGTTCGACGTGCCCATCCAGGCTGCCATCGGGTCGAAGATCCTCAGCCGACAGACGGTGAAGGCCTACCGCAAGGACGTCACCGCCAAGCTCTACGGCGGCGACGTGTCGCGGAAGCGGAAGCTGCTGGAGAAGCAGAAGGTGGGCAAGAAGCGGATGAAGAACCTCGGCCGCGTCGAGGTCCCGTCCGACGCCTTCATCACTGCGCTCCGATTGGACGAGTGACCCCGGTCGAGGTGTGTCCGCCCACCCACACGACGTGTGGGTGGGCGGACACAGTTCGAGGGCGGCGGGGGTCTGAGCTGGCACTCGCGTAGACTGAGTGCCAGCCCGGTTCTGCCGACAGGGATCCCCACCGCATGCTCGATGACCGAAAGTCAGCCATTCTGAGGGCCCTGGTCGAGCGCTACATCGAAACGGCCCAGCCCGTCGGCTCCTCGCAGATCGTGGCCTCGTCCGAGGTGGGCGTGTCCTCGGCGACCGTGCGCAACGAGATGACGGTGCTCGAGAGCGAGGGCTACATCGTCCAGCCCCACACCTCGGCCGGTCGCATCCCCACCGAGAAGGGCTACCGATTCTTCGTCGACAACCTGACCGGGCCGGGCGAGCTGGGGCCGTCGCAGGTGCGACAGGTGCGCTCCTTCTTCTCCCACGCCCACGGTGAGCTCGAGGAGATGTTGAAGAGCACCTCCCGGCTGCTGTCCCAGCTCACCGCCACGACCGCCGTCGTCGTCGGGGAGACCGGCGAGCACGCCATCGTGCGCTCGGTGCAGCTCGTCGGGCTCGGCACCCGAACCGTCCTCGCCGTCGTGGTGATGAGCGACGGGGTCGTGCTGAAGCGGGTCGTCGAGTCGCCCGAGGACCTCGACGACGAACGACTGGCCCGAGCCACCGAGCGTGTTGCGGGTGCCGTGCTCGGCTACGGACTGCACGACCCGCAGCCCGCGGCGCCGACGGGTGACAGGTCGACCGATGCCCTCGTCGACCTCGCGCTCGATGCAGTGCGACACGCGGGCGAGGAGTCCAAGCGCGTCTACGTCGAGGGTGCGTCGCGCATCGCCGACGCGTTCGACGCCACGATCCAGCTGCGCGAGATCCTCGGCCTGCTGGAGCAGCAGATCACCGTGGTGTCGCTGCTGGAGGACGTCCTGGGTCGGGGCCTCACCGTCGCCATCGGCTCCGAGACCGGCGTCGCGCCCCTCGCCAACTGCGCGGTGGTGGTCGCTCCGTTCGCCATCGGCGGCGAGCACGCCGGGGCCATCGGGGTGCTCGGCCCGGCCCGCATGAACTACCCCGAGGCGCTCGCGGCGGTGTCCGCGGTCAGCCAGCGTCTCGGCCGGATGCTGACCGAGGGCTGAGGAACGAGTGAGCGACTACTACGAGCTGCTCGGGGTGAGCCGGCAGGCCACGACCGAGGAGATCAAGAAGGCCTACCGCCGGCTCGCCCGGGAACATCATCCCGACGTCAACGACGGCAACGAGGCCTCCGAGGCGCGCTTCAAGGAGATCGCCAAGGCCTACGAGGTGCTCTCCGACCCGGATCTCCGGGCGCGCTACGACCAGTTCGGCTCGACCGACGGCATCAACTTCGGCGATCCGTTCGGCTCCGG
>DATEEV010000163.1:0-19926 GCA_035281005.1 Microthrixaceae bacterium
GGCGCTGGTGTCCCCCGGAGGCAGCGACCACCTGCTGGCCCTCGCGCTGTCGGTGGCGCTCCTCGTGGGCGCCTGCTCGATCGGCTGGGAAGGGATGACCTCCTCGAACGGCCTTCGCTTCGTGGCGCTCATGGCGTACGCGGGGCTCGGGATGGTGGCGCTCGTCGTGGTCCTCGGGCTCCACAAGTTCGCCGAGCACGACGAGTCCCCTGATCTCCAGGGTCTCGCCGGGCCCTTCGATCCGTCCGTGATCGAGCATGCCGATCGATTGCTCGAGCTGAAGGAGCTCGAGGCGACCGGGAACGGCGCGGGATCGACCAACGGCGCCGGAACCGGCGTTCCGGCGTCGCCGCCTCGTGAGGAGGTCGGCGCACATGGCCCTGCTTGAGCTGCGCGGCCTCACGATTCGCTTCGGCGGACACCTCGCGGTCGCCGAGGTCGACCTCGACGCCCCCGCCGGCGCGATCACCGGGCTGATCGGCCCCAACGGTGCGGGCAAGACCACCACGTTCAATCTCATCAGTGGTGTGCTCACCCCGAGCGGTGGTCGGATCGAGTACGACGGAGCCGACATCGGCCGACTCAACACGCACCGCCGCGCCCGGCTCGGTATCGCCCGGACCTTCCAGCGCCTCGAGATCTTCGGCTCGATGACGGCTCGGGAGAACGTGCAGGTGGGCGTCGAGATCCGGCGCAGCTGGGCCCGCAAGGCCGAGGTCGGGCCCCAGCTGCTGGCGCAGGACGGTGAACCGTCGCCGGAGGAGGAGGTCGAGCTCCTCCTCGACCGGCTCGCGCTCACCGCAGTCGCCGACGTTCGCGCCGGTCAGCTCCCGACCGGTCAGGCCCGACTCGTCGAGCTCGCCAGGGCACTCGCGATCCGTCCGCGGCTGATGCTGCTCGACGAGCCGGCGTCGGGCCTCGACGAGCAGGAGACCGAGTCGTTCGGGAGGCTGTTGCTCGAGCTACGGGCCTCAGGTCTCGCGATCTTGTTGGTCGAGCACGACATGCCGCTGGTGATGAAGGTCTGCGATCGCCTTTCGGTGCTCGACTTCGGCACCCTCCTCGCCGAGGGAACTCCCGATGAGGTCCGCGAGGACCCGAAGGTGGTCGAGGCGTACCTCGGATCGGGGATCGTGTGACCGCGACCTCTTCCTCGGACTCGCTGCCTGCGGAGGTCCAGGTGGGCGGCGGCGAGCCGATCCTGGAGCTGCGCGGCATCCGCGCCGCCTATGACGGCATCGAGGTGGTCCACGGCGTCGACCTCTCGGTGCATCGTGGCCAGGTCATGGCGCTGCTCGGGGCGAACGGTGCCGGGAAGTCGACGCTGTTGCGGGTCGCCTGCGGTCTGATGCAGCCCAAGGCCGGCAAGGTGCTCGTCGCCGGCCGCGACGTGACCGGCTGTCCGTCCGAGGAGCTGGCACGCCGCGGGCTGGTCACCATCCCGGAGGGCAAAGGCATCTTCCCGAACCTGACGGTGCGCGAGAACCTCCAGATGGCGACCTACTCGGGGCTGAAGCTCAGCCGGATCGAGGCGGTCGCGTACGAGCAGTTCCCCCGACTGGGCGAGCGCCGCACCCAGCTTGCCGGCACCCTCTCCGGTGGCGAGCAGCAGATGTTGGCGATGGCTCGGGGCCTCGCGTGCGACCCGGCGGTGCTGCTGCTCGACGAGTTGTCGATGGGCCTCGCCCCGCTCGTCGTCGAGGAGCTGTACGAGATCGTCGCCCACGTCGCGACGAAGGGTGTGTCGATCCTCGTGATCGAGCAATTCGCGCGTACGGTGCTCGGCGTCGCCGACGCCGCGGCGATCATGGTGCACGGCCAGATCCGACGAATCGGGTCGCCCACCGAGATCGAGCACGAGCTGTCCTCCGCGTACCTCGGCGGCTGAGGCCCAGCACCAGACCTGCCACTGCGACCGACCCCGACCTTCGACCAAGAGACAACCAGGAGCCACGGTGAACGAGAACCGCGATCGCGTCGACGAGTTCAAGTCGGAGATCGAATCGATGAAGCTGCGCGGCGCGGGCGCGGACAGCGAGAAGCGCCTGCTGGCGCTGGGCCTGCTGGCCGCAGTGGCCGGTCTCGTGCTGGCGATCGTCGGTGGGATCCAGGTCTCGGGCACCACCGAGCCCGCGGACCAGCGCGCCTTCATGGCGACGGGCACGTTCCTCGGGATCGCACTCATCATCGCCGGGGCGGCGTTGTTCCTCCGGTACTCGATGTCGCGCTACCTGCGGTTCTGGATGATCCGGCTGATCCACGAGAGCCGGGCCAACACCGATCGCATGGTCGCCGCGATCGAGGGGCGACCGGCGGGCGGTGATGTGGCAGGCTCACCCGGCACCGACACCGTCGTCGTCGGCACCCAGGGGGGTTCCGCCGAGACGCCAGCCGAGGCCGTCCCCGAGGTCGCCGCCGCGGACCTGCCCGACCCGGCCTGAGCCCGCCCTGACAAAGTTCGTCCGGGCGGGGCCAATGGATTTGCAGCCCTCGAGGCCACCTCCCTAGATTGGGAACAGATTCACAAGCGCTCCGCGACCACCCTCGCCGCGCCGAACCGCCACCACCACGTTGGAACCGAAACCACTTCGCCCCGTCAAGACGCGACCCGGCAACGCCGAGTCCGGGGGAGGCGCATCCGCCTCCTACGAGTTCGTGTTCGCGCCGGTGATTTTCGCCCTCTTCGGTGTGTGGCTCGATCGGGCGGTGTTCCACACCTCGCCGATCCTCACGATCACCTTCGCGGTCCTCGGCCTGGTGGGCGCGACGATCCGCCTCTACTACGGCTACCGGCACCACATGGCGCAGCTGGCCGAGAAGTCGCCGTTCGGCGCAACCCGTTCCCGTGAGGCCGAGACGACCTCCGAGGCGACCTCGTGAGCGAGAACGTGCTGCTCACTCGCATGGACGGGCCCGCGCCCGCCATGGAGGTCGCCAAGGACATGGCCCGGCGCTCGCTGTGGTTCCTGCCCGCCCTCGTGATCCTCGGCGCCATCGGCTGGGGCGCCGCGGGTGCGTGGTCGGCCGCCTATGCGCTCGCCATCGTCACGGTGAACTTCGTGCTCGCCGCCTGGCTGCTCCAGGTCACCGGCCGCATCTCGTTCGCGATGATGGCCGGCGCCGCCCTGTTCGGCTACATCCTCCGACTGGGCCTCATCTTCCTGGCCGTCATGCTCGTGCGTGACGCGTCCTGGGTCTCGCTGGTGCCGCTCGGCCTGGCGTTGATCGTCACCCACCTCGGCCTGTTGTTCTGGGAGCTCCGCTACGTCTCGGCGTCGCTGGCGTTCCCGGGCCTCAAGCCCACCCCATCGACAAACCCATCTTCCAGCCAGCGCTCGGCGTAGCGCGACCGTTTCGAGGAGACATCGGTGTTCGCACAGGTTGAATTTCCCCCGATCGAGAACATCGTCGAATGGCCCAACTGGTTCGGCGGCGACTCGATCCTCGGCTTCAACAAGATCGCGTTCATCAGCCTGATCGCGTTCGTCGTGCCGGTGATCCTGTTCCTGGTCGCCGGAGCGAAGTACAAGAGCCGCTTCGTGCCGACCGGCGTGCAGACCATCACCGAGTCCGCGGTCGACTTCATCGATCGTCAGGTGATCCTGCCGACCATCGGTGCGAACGGGGCCAGCTTCCTGCCGTTGCTGGTCTCGATGTTCTTCTTCATCTTCGTCTGCAACCTGTTCGAGATCATCCCGACGTCACACATGCCGGCGAACGCCCGCATGGCCAACCCGTTGATGCTCGCTCTCACGTCGTGGTTGGTCTTCATCGGGGTGGGCATCAAGCGGCACGGGCCGAAGTACTTCATCGACACGATCAAGCCGCCCGGCGTGCCCTTCGCGCTGCTGTTCCTGGTGATGCCGATCGAGTTCATCTCGAAGTTCCTGCTCCGCCCCTTCTCCCTGGCGGTCCGGCTCTTCGCCAACATGCTCGCCGGTCACATCCTGTTGGTGACCTTCTCGGTGCTGACCATCACGCTGTGGACGCCGAGCCTGCTGGCCCTCGCCTGGCCCTTCGCCTTCGGCATGTTGATCATCTTCACCGGCTTCGAGCTGATGGTCGCCTTCCTCCAGGCGTACATCTTCACGCTGCTGACCGCCGTCTACATCGGCGACTCGATCCACTCTCACTGACCCGACCTCCCAACCAACCTCTCACCACACACCCTCCTCACCACAACACGGAGACATCCACCATGAGCACCCTCAGCCACATCGTGCAGACCGTCGCCCAGCAGGCTGGCGAAACCGCGCCAACCGCCGACGAGTTGAAGGCGATCGAAGGCGCCGGCGGCGCCGGCATGGCCTACGGCCTCGCCGCCATCGGCCCGGGCATCGGCATCGGCTACCTGGTCGGCCAGGCCGTCCAGGCGATGGCCCGCCAGCCCGAGTCGGCCGGTCAGGTCCAGACCACGATGTTCCTCGGCATCGCCTTCACCGAGGCGCTCGCCCTCATCGGCTTCGTCGTCTTCATCCTCCTGAAGTTCGTCTGATCGTCGCAGAGAGCGACGACCGTCCAGCGATCAAGAGGAGCTGACCGATGCTGGCAACGCTGAGTGTCCTCGCCCAGGAGGCGGAGGAGGCGCACGAGACCGTGAACCCCGTGCTGCCGGAGATGTCCGAGCTGCTGTGGGGCCTGATCTTCTTCCTCCTGTTGCTCGTCTTCATGTGGGTGGTGTGCCTGCCTCCCATCAAGAAGGCGATGCGTCAGCGCGATGAGCAGGTGCAGGCCGACCGCGAGGCGGCCGAGCGCGCCCGCACCGAGGCCGAGCAGGTCCGGCGCGACTACGACGCGACCCTCACCGAGGCTCGTGCCGAGGCGACTCGCATCGTCGAGGAGGCACGTCAGGCCGCCGACGCCCGCCGGGCCGAGGTCATCGGTGCGATCGACACCGAGGTGGCCGCCGCACGGCAGGCCGCCATGGCCGAGATCGAGACCCAGCGCTCCGCTGCGCTGGCCTCGCTCACCGGTGAGGTCGCGGGCATCGCCACGACGGCTGCGTCGAAGGTCGTGCAGCGTCCCCTCGACGCCGGGGCCCAGCGGGCGGTCGTCGACGAGTACGTGAACCAGTCCATCGGGAACCGGTGAGGAGCCGACGATGCTGAGCACAATCGCGGCACTGGCCCAGGAGGCCCACGCCGAAGAGACGGCGCACCACCCCAACGGGTATTGGCTTCCCGGCGACAAGCTGGAGGTCCTCTGGGGCACCCTCGCCTTCCTCATCGTGATGGGGCTGCTGTACTGGAAGGCAGGCCCACCCATCCGCAACGCCATGAAGGGTCGCACCGAGCGCATCGCGGGCGAGCTCGACGCCGCCAAGGCGGAGCGCGAGGAAGCGGAGGCCGAGCGCGATCGGATCAAGGCGGCGCTCGCCGATTCCGACGCCGAGGCCGCTCGCATCGTCGAGGAGGCGCGCCGCTCCGCCGACCGCCTTCGCACCGATCTCGAGGTCCAGGCCGTCGCCGACGGGGAGGCGCTGCGGGTCCGTGCCGCCGCTGACCTCGAGGCCACCCGGCGACTCGCCGTCTCCGACCTGACCGCCGAGGTCAGCCGCCTCGCCCTCGGGGCGGCCGAGAAGGTCGTCGCCGGCAACCTCGACGACGAGGCCCAGCAGCACCTGATCGAGCAGTACATCAGCCAGGTCGGCTCGTCGAACTGATCCGGAGAACCACAACCGTGATTGAGAACGCCCAATGAGTGACACACGCATCACCGGATATGCAGAGGCCGTGCTGGCGATCGCCTATGCCGAGGGCCAGCTCGCCGAGGTCGAGGACGAGCTGTTCCGCTTCGCCCGGACCCTCGAAGGCTCCGACGAGCTGCGCAGCGCCCTGACCGACCCGCACGTGCCGGCGGCTCGACGCCAGCAGATCGTCGAGGACCTCCTCGGTGGCAAGGCCTCGTCGTTGACCGTCGCGCTCGTGTCGATGATCGTCGGCGCCGGCCGCGCCGCTGACCTGCCCAAGGTCGTCGACGAGGTCGTGTCGCGTTCCGCGATGGGTCGTGGCGAGGCCGTGGCCGAGGTGCGCTCGGCCGTGGCGCTCAGCGCCGACCAGCAGAACCGCCTCGCGGCGGCCCTCGCCGACGCCACCGGCAAGCAGATCACCATCCGCAACGTCGTCGACCCCTCGGTGCTCGGGGGAGTGGTGACCACCATCGACGACGACGTGCTCGACGGCTCCGTCCGTACCCGCCTGAACCAGCTCCGCGACGCGTTCTGAGACGCGACCCTCCCGAGACCGAGAACGAGGACCCACCCACATGGCCGAGTTGACCATCAACACCGACGACATCACCGCGGCGATCCGCAAGAACCTCGACGACTTCATCCCCGACGTGGCCCTGACCACGGTGGGCCGGGTCATCGAGGTCGGCGACGGCATCGCCCGCGTCTCGGGCCTACCCGACGCGGCGGTCAACGAACTGCTCGAGTTCGAGGGTGGCACCCTCGGGTTGGCCCTCAACCTCGACGAGGAGAGCATCGGCGCGGTGGTGCTCGGCGAGGTCGACAACATCGAGGAGGGCGGCGCCGTGCGCGCCACCGGGCAGATCCTCGATGTGCCCGTCGGCGACGGCCTGCTCGGGCGGGTCGTGAACGTGTTGGGTGAGCCGATCGACGGCAAGGGCCCGCTCACGAACACCCAGTCCCGACGCATGGAGATCCAGGCGCCCGGCATCACGGGCCGCAAGCCCGTGCACGAGCCGCTGCAGACCGGCATCAAGTCGATCGACTCGCTGATCCCGATCGGTCGGGGCCAGCGCGAGCTCATCATCGGCGACCGCAAGACGGGCAAGACGACCGTCGCGATCGACACCATCATCAACCAGCGCGGCCTGGGCGTGAACTGCATCTACGTCGCGATCGGCCAGAAGGCCTCGACCGTCGCCCAGACGGTGGCCCGACTCACGGCGGCCGGAGCGATGGAGTACACGGTCGTCGTGTGCGCCCCTGCGTCGGATCCGGCGCCGTTCAAGTACCTCGCTCCGTACTCGGGCTGCGCCATGGGCCAGCACTGGATGGAGAACAACGGTCACGCCCTCGTCATCTACGACGACCTGTCGAAGCAGGCCGAGGCCTACCGCCAGGTGTCGCTGCTGCTCCGTCGCCCGCCGGGGCGCGAGGCGTACCCCGGTGACGTCTTCTACCTGCACTCCCGCCTGTTGGAGCGCGCCGCGAAGCTGAACGACGCGCTGGGCGCCGGCTCGCTCACCGCACTGCCGATCATCGAGACCAAGGCCGGCGACGTCTCGGCCTACATCCCCACCAACGTGATCTCGATCACCGACGGCCAGATCTTCCTGCAGGACGACCTGTTCAAGTCGGGCGTGCGCCCCGCGATCGACGTCGGCATCTCGGTGTCGCGAGTCGGCTCGGCCGCACAGATCAAGGCGATGAAGACCGCGGTCGGCACGCTCAAGTCCGACCTTCAGCAGTTCCGTGAGCTCGAGGCGTTCGCCGCGTTCGGCTCCGACCTCGACGCGGTGTCGAAGGCGCAGCTCGAGCGTGGCTACCGCCTCACCGAGCTACTCAAGCAGGGTGTGGGCGCACCGATGGTGGTGGAGGAGCAGGTCGTCAGCCTCTTCGCGGGCACCCGCGGGTACCTCGACGCCGTCGACGTCGCCGATGTGCGCCGCTTCGAGACCGATCTGCTCGACTGGTTCCGCACCCGCCACAGCGATCTGCTCGCCACGATCCGCGACTCGGGCAAGGTCGACGAGGACGCGCTCGAGGCCGGGGTCAAGGCGTTCGCCGCCCAGTTCGAGGGCGGCCCCGGGGCCAAGGGCGAGCCAGGACAGGAGGACGTCGCCGACGCCGACGTCCAGCAGGTGAAGGCGGCTCACCATCTCCCCGAGGACGAGCTCGACCGCTCCGACGACGAGTCGGACACCTCGACGGTCGAGGGAGCTTGACCCATGCCGGGTGGTCAGGAACGGGCACTGCGTCGCCGGATCGGCGCCACGCAGAACATCAAGAAGATCACCCGCGCCATGGAGCTGATCTCCGCGACCCGCGTCGTGAAGGCCCAGCAGGCCGCCAACGACGCGCGGCCCTACAGCGAGCACATCACCGAGGTGATCAGCGACCTCGCGTCCGGGGGAGTGGCGGTGGACCACCCGCTGCTGCGCCAGCCTGAGTCGGTGGGCACCATCGGCATCGTGGTGCTGAGCTCGGACCGTGGCATGGCCGGCGCGTACAACGCCGGCGTGATCCGCGCCGCCGAGCGCGAGATCCAGGCGGCGCGAGGTGAGGGTCAGGACTACCGGCTCATCACCGTCGGTCGCCGGGCGGCGGGGTACTTCCGCTTCCGCGGTTACCAGATCGCCTCGACGTTCGAGGGCATGACCGACAAGCCGACCTACGAGGACGCCCGAGCGATCGCCGAGGAGGTCGTGGCGCAGTTCGAGGGTGACTGCGACCGGATCGACCTCGTCTACACGCGGTTCGTGTCGATGGGCACCCAGCGGGTCACGGTGCGGCGGTTCCTGCCCCTCGAGACTTCCGCCGCTGCCGACGCCGCCGCGGCCGACGCCGGTCCGTCCGCCCAGTTCGAGTTCGAACCGTCGCCGGCCCGGGTGCTCGAGTCGCTGCTGCCCCGCTACGTCGAGAGCCGCCTGTTCTCGGCACTGCTCGACGCGTCGGCATCCGAGCACGCCAGCCGCCAGCGGGCGATGAAGTCCGCCACGGACAACGCGGAGGAGCTCATCCTCAAGCTCACCCGCAAGATGAACCAGGCCCGTCAGGATGCCATCACCACCGAGATCATGGAGATCATCGGCGGCGCCGAGGCTCTGTCGGCCGACAAGGACGACCCCGAGGAGCTGCTCCTCGACCACCTCGACTCCAAGCCGTTCCCGCCGCTGCTGCGGCCCCACCAGTTCGCCCACAGCCCCGAGAGCTGACGCCCTCACCACAGGAGCAACACACCATCATGACGGTCACCGACACCCCCTCGACCGATCAGGAGCTGAAGGAAGGGCGCATCGTCGCCATCGCCGGCCCCGTGGTCGACGTCGAGTTCCCGCCCGACTGCCTTCCCGAGATCAACCACGCCATCGAGTTCACGCTGCAGGTCGATGGCGATGACGTGATCGTCAGGGCCGAGGTAGCCCAGCAGATCGGCGACAATCGAGTCCGGGCCCTCTCGCTGAAGCCCACCGACGGCCTGCGCCGGGGCACGCCCGTTCGCAACACCGGCCGGGGCATCTCGGTGCCCGTCGGCGACGTGACGCTCGGCCACGTGTGGAACGTGATCGGCGAGCCCCTCGACGTCGACGCCTCGACGATCGAGGTCAAGGAGCGCTGGGAGATCCACCGTCCCGCACCCGCCTTCGACACCCTCGAGCCCAAGGCGAACATGTTCGAGACCGGCATCAAGGTCCTCGACCTGCTCACCCCCTACCTGCAGGGCGGCAAGGTCGGGCTGTTCGGTGGGGCCGGCGTCGGTAAGACCGTGCTCATCACCGAGATGATCAACCGTGTGGCCTCCAAGCACGGCGGCGTGTCGGTGTTCGCTGGCGTCGGCGAGCGCACCCGTGAGGGCACCGACCTGCTCATCGAGATGGGCGAGACGATGATGGGTGGCAGCGACGCCAACGTGTTGTCGAAGGCTGCGCTCACCTTCGGTCAGATGGACGAGCCGCCGGGCGTGCGCCTCCGCGTCGCCTTGTCGGCCCTGACGATGGCCGAGTACTTCCGCGACGTGCAGGGCCAGGACGTGTTGTTGTTCATCGACAACATCTTCCGGTTCACCCAGGCCGGCTCCGAGGTGTCGACCCTGCTCGGCCGTATGCCCTCGGCGGTGGGCTACCAGCCGACCCTGGCCGACGAGATGGGCCAGCTCCAGGAGCGCATCACCTCGACCGGCGGCAAGTCGATCACGTCGATGCAGGCCGTCTACGTGCCGGCCGACGACTACACCGACCCGGCGCCGTTCACCTCCTTCACCCACTTCGATGGCACGACCGAGCTCAGCCGTGACATCGCGGCGCTCGGCATCTACCCGGCGGTCGACCCGCTGGCGTCGTCGTCGACGATCCTCGCTCCCGAGGTCGTCGGTGAGCGCCACTACCGGGTCGCCCGCCGCGTTCAGGAGATCCTCCAGCGCTACAAGGAGCTGCAGGACATCATCGCCATCCTGGGTCTCGACGAGCTCTCCGACGAGGATCGCATCACGGTGGACCGGGCCCGCAAGGTGCAGAAGTTCCTCGCCCAGCCGATGTACGTCGCCGAGGTGTTCACGGGCCTGCCCGGGATCTTCACCTCGGTCGACGAGACCGTCGACAGCTTCGCGAAGCTGGTCGAGGGCGAGCTGGATCATCTCCCCGAGCAGGCCTTCTACAACGTGGGCGGCGCCGAGGACGCGATTCGCAAGGCCAAGGAGCTGGAGAAGTCGACCTGATGGGAACCCTGCACGTCGAGCTCGTCAGCCCCGAGCGCATCGCCTACTCCGGCGAGGCGAAGGTCGTCGTGGCGCGCACGGTCGAGGGCGACATCGCGTTCCTCCCCGGCCACGTGCCACTGGTCGGCGTGCTCGTCACCCATCCCGTGCGAGTGATCCAGGCCGACGACACCGAGGTCGCGATCGCGGTCCATTCGGGCTTCGTGGAGGTGGCGCCCGGTGAGGGTGACGTCACCCGGGTGACCGTCCTCTCCGACGTCTGCGAGCTCGCCGACGTCATCGATGTCCACCGCGCCGAGGCGGCGGCCGAGCGGGCCCGCACGGCACTCGGCGCCGATCCGGACGACGAGGAAGCCAAGGCTGCGCTGGCCCGGGCCGAGGTGCGCCTCGACGTCGCCGGCGCGACGCCGGCGGCCTCGCACTGACCCCGGTCGTTTTCTCCGTCCGACACCTTCGAAGCGTTCCGATCTGGGAAGCTCGCTCGATGGCGGCTCGATTCGCGGTGCTCACGGCAGGCGTGGTGGCGCTCCTCGTGGTGTCGGGCTGTTCCGACGACGAGGCGCCCGACACCGGGTCGAGCGACGAGGTCACCGCCACCAGCACCGGACCCACGTCGACGAGCGCGCCGGGTGGGCCGCCGACGACGATGTTCCCGAACACTCCCGTCACCGCCGGTTCGGCGGCCGTCGTGACCGGCGCCTACGAGACCGTTGCGGTGCCCGAGGGCGAATCGGACGTCGAGAGCGACACGCCGGCCGAGGAGGACGCATGCCATCTGCTGCGAACCGACGCTGACGACGTGGTGACCCTCAGCTTCTCGGACCTGTACGTCCACGACGGCACGAGCTACCCCGGCCCTCCCGACTACGAGGGCAATCCCGAGGACTACGAGAGCGATGCCGCGCTCGCTCATTCGGGTGATCGGCTGATCGTGCGAGGCGAAGTGGCCGAGGTCGAGGACCCGTGCACCCAGCTGTCGTCGCACTCCGGCCTGGTGCTGCTCGTCGAGGCCTGGGCCAGGCCCTGAGACCGTCTTCCCAGGAGTCGGATCAGTAGTCGAACTTCTCCGGGAGGTGGTGAGCCTCGATGCGGCGCACGGTGCCGGACCGGGAGCGCATCACGAGCGACTGTGTGGAGGCGCCGCCTCGCGAGTAGTGGACACCCTGGAGCAGTTCGCCGTCGGTGATGCCCGTGGCGGCGAAGAAGCAGTTGTCGCCGGCGACCAGGCGATCGGTGGTGAGGACCTCATCGAGGTCGTAGCCCGCTTCGAGCGCCTCGGCCCGCTCGGAGTCATCGCGCGGCCAGAGCTTGCCCTGGATCGAGCCCCCCATGCACTTGAGGGCTGCGGCGGCGATGACGCCCTCGGGCGTGCCGCCGACGCCGAACATGATGTCGGCACCCGAGTCGGGCCAGGCCGTCGAGATCGCCCCGGCCACGTCACCGTCGGGGATGAGCCGGATCCGGGCACCCGCGGTGCGGACCTCGGCGATCAGCTCGTCGTGGCGTGGGCGGTCGAGGATCACTGCGGTCAGGTCGCGGACCTTGGAGCCCTTGGCCTCGGCGACGCGGTGCAGGTTCTCGGTCGCCGACAGGTCGATGTCGATGGCATCCGCGGCGTCAGGCCCGACGGCCAGCTTGTCCATGTAGACGCAGGGCCCGGGGTTGAACATCGTGCCGCGGGCACTGACCGCGATCACCGCCAGCGCGTTGCCGCGGCCGAGAGCCGTGAGCGTCGTGCCGTCGATCGGGTCGACGGCGATGTCGCACTCGAAGCCGGTGCCGTCTCCGACCTCCTCGCCGTTGAAGAGCATCGGGGCTTCGTCCTTCTCGCCCTCGCCGATGATCACGACGCCGCGCATCGCGACGCTGGTCAGCATGTGGCGCATGGCGTCGACCGCGGCGCCGTCGGCCCCGATCTTGTCGCCCCGTCCCATCCACCGGGCGGCCGCGAGTGATGCGGCCTCCGTGACGCGGACGAGCTCCATCGCGAGGTTGCGGTCGGGTGCCTGGGCGGTGGACATGAGTTCCTCCCTCGGTGAACTGGCCGACGTTATCCACCGGGCTCGAATCCGGCCGAATCGACGGTCCCGCAGGCATGGCCCGCAGGTGCCTCCCACCGCCAGCGCCGAGAACCCTGCCGAATCGTGCCAACATGTCCGATTGTGGGACAGGAGGAGAGCGCACCGAACCGGCGACGCGGCGACGGCAGCCCCGACGGCGACGACGTCGACGAGGTCGTGATCGAGTTCGAGTTCGACGAGAGCGAGTTCGACTCCGATGACGACGAGCTCGACGATGAGGACGGCGACGACGCTGACTCCTTCGATCCTGATCGCGACGATCTGGTGCGCGACGATCGCCACGACGGGACCCTGATCGTCGAGGTCGACGGCGACCGCGTCAGCTACGAAGCGAGCGACTGGTCGGGTGCGTCCCGGGCCCTGCTCGACGCGATGATCGGCTCCGAGGGCCTCACCCACAGCTGGCAGGGGGCCCGGCTCACCATCTCGCTGAGTGATCGGGAACGGGTGGAGGAGCTCATCGACGAGGTGCTGGCGACCGCCGTGCCGGCGCTCGACACCGACCGTGCCAAGATCGTCTACGAGGTCGGCGGGTGGTCCGCCGGGATGCAGACGAGCCTCGCCGAGTCGCTCGTGGTGGCCGATGTCCCCTACGAGTGGAACGAGGCCGGCGACCTGGTCGTCTACGGCGACGACGAGGAGATGGTCGACCGGATCCTCGATGCCATGCCGGATCCCGACGATGCCGAGCGAGCCGAGGTCGACGGTCTCGAGGTGCAGGAGCTGCTGAGCGCCCTGTTCGTGGCCTCCGGCGAGCTCGCGCGGCGGCCCCGCGACGCGGACGCCGTCATCGCCCTCGACGAGCACGGGACCGAGCTCGAGAACATGGGTGTGCCGTTCGGCTTCGAGCCCCCGGTGTGGGAGGCCCTGGTCGCCAGGGTGGTCCGGCTTCGCGAGGCCCTCGACCCGGGCGACGACGGCGACGAGCTCGGCGACGACGAGCTCTCCGGGCTCGCGCGGGAATTGCGTGACGAGCTACGTCGCTACGTCTGAGGGCACGGCGGTAGCGTTCGATCATGGTCCTCGCGGAGCTCGAGGTGTTCCTCAGCCGCCCCATCGCGCCGACGCGTCGTGTCGCGCTGGGCTCGTGCGTGCTGCCGATGGACCCCGCACCGGGCTTCGGCGGAGTGTTGCTGGGCGGCATCGTCGCCCAGTTCGCGCGTGCGCTCGATGAGGAGATGCTGTCGGATCTCGGACATCTCGTCGGTGAGCTCGAACGAGGTCGACGTGTTCCCCAGCCCCGCCTCCGTCATCGGTTCCAGCGCGATCGTGTCGGACTGCAACGGAGCCGGCACCGGCTGGTGGGCGACGGTGAGGAGATCTCGTTCGACCTCGACACCGAGCGCGGCACGCCGGCCCAGCACGTGTTGTGCGCGGTGTACGCCGCCGCTCGCGTTCCCGAGGCCTCCCGGCCCGCGGTCATGGCCGCCATCCGTCGGGGGCTCGCATGGGTCGGCCCGATCGATGGGCGACTGATCTCACATCTCAGCGGTCACGGTGTGCTGGCCAGCGTGGCGGTCATCGGCGACCCGGTGTCGTGGGCCATGGGCGTGCTCGACCTGACCGGTTCGCACCGTGAAGTGAGCGAGGACCGGGTCGTTCCGTCCCGTCGCACGGTGGTGCGGGCCTTCCGGCGGGGGGTCCGCGATGCCCATCCCGATCACGGGGCCGACGACGAAGCCGCCGCCGAGCGCATCTCCGAGCTCACCGAAGCCCGACGGATCCTGCTCGGCTGACGTTCTGCTCATGGTCGAGGCTTCCTCCGTTCAGGCTCGGTCGCTGGCGCTCCCTGCTTCACTGCGGAACCTCGACTGATGGCACGCCGAAAAGCACGGCCGACCGCCGAAGGACTGCTGCTGGCGCCCGGTGCCGGCGCGAGCCGCGACCACCCGACCCTCGTCGCGTTGGAGGCCGCGCTCGCCCCGCTGCCCGTGCGGCGGATGGACTTCCCGTATCGCCTCGCGGGACGCAAGGCCCCTGACCGGCCTCCGGTCCTGCTCGCGGCGGTGCGTGACGAGCTCGACGCCTTCGCCGAGGCCGGCTCCATCGACGTCGGTCGCATCGCGTCGGGCGGCCGATCCATGGGCGGACGGATCTGTTCGATGGTCGCGGCCGAGCGCCGCGAGGAAGGCCTCGAGGCCGGTGGGCTGGTGCTCATCAGCTATCCGCTGCACCCTCCCGGCAAGCCCGACAACCTGCGGATCGAGCACCTGCCGGCCCTCGACGTGCCCGTGCTCTTCATCTCGGGCGACCGCGACCCGTTCGGTTCCCCGACCGAGCTCGAGAAGTGGAGTGCCACGATCCCGGGACGGGTGACGCACCACTGGATCGCCGGCGGTCGACACGACCTCAAGGGCCACGACGACGAGATCGCGGAGGTCGTGTCGGACTGGCTGGGATCTCCATCTCCCTAGTGGTGTTCGCGGTCTCGGTTGTGCGGGCCGCAGGTGCGGGTGAGGTTGTCGAGGGTGGTGGGGTCCGCCTTCTGTGTAGCGGTGGACGTGGTCGTATTGGAGGAAGTGGCGGGCGTGGCAGGCGGGGTAGTCGCACTTCGCGCTGATCGATGACGCGTCGTTGGCGCAGGGTGGGGTGGCGGCGGCGGGGGCTGGCATCGATGGGCCGGTTGTTGGAGTCGTGGATCAACAGGCGGATGTACGCGTCGGGGAGCAGGCGGTGACGGTGTGGTCGGTGAGGGGGGTGCCGTCGGTGCCGGCGGAGAGCCGCTCTGCGAGGGTGAGGATCTCGGCTTCGAGCCGCTCGGAGGGCATCCCGGCAATGTCGGAGCGGACGTCATCGATCTTCGTGTTGATCCCCGACACCGTCCCCCAGCCTGCTTTCCCGCATCCCGCCGCGCCCGATCCATCGTGGTGGTCGAACGTAGGTTCGACTCTACCCGGCGTGTCAATCCCTCACCAGTGACGCGCCCGCGGGCGCGTCCCTGACCGCACACGGAGGGCAGTGCGGATCCTGGACCGATCAGCCGGGGGGCAGGGGGCGCTTCTCTGCGCGGCAGCGCTCGTCGGGGTTCGGGGCCAGGACGTCGGCTCTGCCGTAGTGGCCGGCGACGTCGAAGTAGCGCTTGGCATGCAGGGCTTCGCGGAGGTCGCAGTCAGCGGTGACGATGCCGACCTCGTCATACAGCGGCCCAGCGATGACGTTGCCGCCTGGCGAGACGATGCAGGCGCCGCCGCGGCCGAAGACCTCGACACCCTTGGGAATCGACACCGGGAAGTCCGCCGGGAAGGCGGATGCGGGGATGAACTGGGGAACACTGACCACGAACGCGCCGGACTCGATGGCGATGTGGCGCATCGACGCCATCCAGCCGTCGCTGTCATCTGCCGTCGGCGCAAGCCAGATCTGCGGGCCGCCCTCGTACACGCGCCAGCGTGCCAGCGGCATCCGGTTCTCCCAACAGATGAGCCCGCCGACCCGGCCGACACCGGGCAGGTCGACGACATGAAGATCGTCACCCGCCCCGACCCCGTGAAAGAGTCGCTCATGCATCGTTGGCATGAGCTTGCGATGGCGCGACAACAGCCCTTCGGCTCCGATCACCAGCAGCGTGTTGTACAACGAACCGGGGCGGTCGTCTTCCCGCTCATTGACACCGATCGCGATGTGGACGCCCCGTTCCGCGCAGGCCTTGGCCAGACGATCGACGAGCGGACCGTTGACATCGACACTCGAGGCCCACATCCGTTCCCACAACTCGTCGTACTCACTCGACCAGGACGTCGCCGAAGCGGCCCAGAAGCCGCTCGGGTAGAGGGACACGAAGCACTCGGGGAACACCACCAGCTTGGCGCCACGATCGGCGGCCTCGTCCACCAGCCTGATCGTCTTGTCGACGGTTGCATCGGCGTCGAGCACGATGGGAGTGGCCTGCACTGCTGCGATCCGCACCGTGTCGAACGTCGTCATGGCCGAAACCTACCCTGCGCCCCGAACCGTGGATCCGCCTGCGTCCCTCTGACGCCCCGCATTCGAATGGGGAACGCTCTCGGCTCTGCTCCGTCATGCCGCCATACTGCGAGCCTGGTCAGTTCTGGGAACGCACAACGGCGACACACGTCAGAGGACGTCGAAGCGCTGTGACCGCTGCGGTTCACGGGACTCGGTCTCGACGCCGTCGACCCTCGCTCGTGATGGGCCGTGACGGCACCAGTCGACGAACGCGTCGACGGCCGCGGCTGCGCCTTCAGCTTCGAGCTCAACGCTGCCGTCTGCGAGGTTGCGCGCCCGACCGCTGACGCCAAGGCGGCGGGCCTCTTCTGCGGCAGACGCCCGAAAGAACACGCCCTGGACTTGTCCGCGCACCAGCACACGAAGCCGCACCGTCGCGGCCCGCGGCATGGGTTCGGGCTCGTCCGGGCTCACCATCGACGACCTTAGGAGCAAACCGGCGTGGCGCCGCCGTGACGTCGACCCGCTGTCGGCCCAGGCCCTCACGAGCAATACCTCGGCGGGCATTTCGGACGACACGGTCGTCCTCACGGCGGCTCAGCGTGGCTCCTGCGACCGGTCAAGGATTGAGATCCTCGAGCTCGCGTCGAGCGGTCTCGGGCACCCACCGCAACACCACGATCACCAGGAGCGGGGTGATCGCCATCGCCGCGAACGTCGGCCCGTAACCCCAACGGTCGATGGCGGCGCCCGCGATGAGCAGACCGGACACGCTGCCGATCACCGCGGTGAGGTTCAGCAGGCCATTCGCGGCGCCACGTCGTGACGTCGGGAACAGCTCGGGGCCGAACACCCCGAACGTCGGGATGGTCGCCGCTCCGAGGATCGACCCGACCGTCGAGGCGATCCACATCGGAGCTCCGGTGGCGTTGAACATCACCGCGTTGCCCACGGCGATGCCCAGCAGCCCGATGCTCGCGACGAGGTGCCGCGATCGAACGTCCGCCATCCGCCCGGCCACGACGACGCCAATGCCACCGAGGCTGTTCGTGATGATGATGAAGGCGGCGATGGCCGCAGCGCTGTAGTCGCGCTCGGTGTTGAGGAAGTCGTTCTGGAGCTGGGCGACCGGCGCCACGAAGAACCAGAGCAGCACCAGGCCGATGCCGAGCACGACGAGGCGACGGACCTGCATGTGATGCGCGTCCGACGCCGGCCCGCCACTCGCGGCGGTGTCCTCGACGAGGTGCTCGAAACGTCGGCTCTCGGGGAACGACCGCGCCACCATGAAGGTGAGCGGGATGGCGAAAAGGGCGATGGCATGGAGTGGCCGCCACGCCCATGGCGCGGCGTCCATGAGCGCCGAGGCGATCGTGACCCCGCCGACCCCCAACGCTCCGGCCATGGTGACCAGTGCCACCCCGTAGGCGCGGCTGCCGGCGGGAAGCTCCTCCGCCGCGGTGACGGGCAACAGCAGCACCCCGGCGGCGACCGCGCCCCGACAGACGATCTGACACATCGCCAGCACCGCCAATCCGGGGGCCAGTGCCCCTGCGAACGCCGCGATCGCGGCGATCACATAGGCCGCGACGATGACCTTCTTGCGGCCCCGTCGATCGGCCATCCACATCCCGATGGCGGTTCCGAACGCTCCGATCCTCACGGCCGCGAGCACCCAGGTCTGGTCCTGTGTGCTCGCCCCGAAGTCTTCGGCGATGAAGGTGAGCGTCTGGCCGATGAGGCCTCCGAGGAACCCGCCGATCACGGCCAGTGAGCAGGTCGATGACAGCGAGCGGGCGGCGCGGGCGTCGAAGCGGTCCGGTGGGGTCCACCACGACGACGAAGCATCCACATCGTCGTCGGAGCCCGAACGGTACTTCCGGACCAGGCCTCGGACCGCCGGCGTGAAGATGAACCTCCACACCGGGATGGCCACCTCGAAGTCGAAGCGTTCGACGACCTCGACGGTGTCATCGTCGCCGGCCGGTCCGACGACCTCCACCGAGCGTTGCCACGCGTCGAACGGCCCGTCGATGCCACCGAACTCGATCGAGCCGTCGAACTCTCGCTCAGCGACGGGCCCGGTCCTCTGGTCCGCGAGGGTCTCGCCCAGTTGCTGCGCCACGGGCTCGGTCTGTCGCTCCGACACGGGCTCGATCCGTCGCTCCGCGACGAGGCTGTCGTCGCGGGGCCGGATCATCGCATCGAGCTCGTCAGGGGTGAGCGTGTGATGAAGAACCAGGGTCGACATGGGCGGACGACGGCCGGGATCGCCCACGCGGCTGGTGGGTCCATGACGGCCGGCGGGTCATACTTGCCGAGATGTGTCGTGTCACGCCTCTCCGCCCCGCCGGCCGGCCGCCATGGGCGTGCTGAGGGTCCGGCCGGGCCCCCCGTTGTCGGGTGAGGTCAGGATCAGCGGGGCGAAGAACTCGGCGCTCAAGCTGATGGCGGCGACGGTTCTCGCGCCCGGTCGCTATGTGCTGTCGAACGTGCCGCGCATCTCCGACGTCGAGTGGATGGGTGAGGTGCTGACCGCGCTCGGCACGACGATCGAGTGGACCGACGAGCACACCCTCGTCGTCCACAGCGGCGAGGACCTGGTCCCCGAGGCGCCCTACGAGCTCGTCGAGCGCATGCGGGCCTCCACGGCGCTGCTGGGCCCGTTGCTCGCGCGCTGCGGTGAGGCGAGGGTCGCGATGCCCGGCGGCGACGATTTCGGCTCCCGGCCGATCAACCTGCACCTCGCCGGGCTGGAGGCACTCGGTGCGAAGCTCGAGCTGAGCCACGGAACGATCGTGGGCACCGCCGGCCGGCTCACCGGCGCCCGCATCGTGCTCGAGTACCCGAGCGTCGGAGCGACCGAGAACCTGATGCTCGCCGCGACCCGCGCGTTCGGCACGACCGTCATCGACAACGCCGCCCGTGAGCCCGAGATCGCCGACCTGGCCGCGTTCGTGAACCGGATGGGCGCCAAGGTCATCGGCGCGGGGAGCCCGACGATCACCGTGGAGGGTGTCGATGAGCTCTCCGCCGTCGCGCACGAGGTCATTCCCGATCGGGTCGAGGCCGCCACGTTCCTGGCCGCGGTCGGCGTGGCCGGCGGCGAGATCGCGCTGCTCGGCGCCCGCGACGACCACATGGCCCAACTGGTGCGAAAGCTCGGGGAGATGGGGCTGCGCACCTCACCCGACGGGAGCGGGCTGTGGGCGATGGGCTCGGGTCGGTTGCGCGCCGCGAACGTCGCGACGCTGCCGTACCCGGGCATCGCGACCGACTACCTGCCGATGCTGGTCGCCATGTTGTCGGTCGCCGACGGGACGAGCTTCGCGACCGAGAACCTCTTCGGTGGCCGGTTCCGCTACGTCGGTGAGCTGGCACGGATGGGCGCCGACATCGACGTCGACGGCCACCACCTGGTGGTCCGCGGGGTCGAGTGGCTCTCGGGGGCGCCGGTCCGGGCCTTCGACATCCGCGCCGGCGCAGCGCTCGTGGTGGCGGGGATGCGGGCGGAGGGCGAGACCGTCGTGCACGAC
>DATEEV010000164.1:0-11520 GCA_035281005.1 Microthrixaceae bacterium
GGCAGCTCGCGGAGCGACATGTCGGAGCTGAACCTGGTGTCGCGGAGCACGCGCTCGCAGTCCTCCCACCGGGTGAGGAGGAAGGCGCCGTACTCCGGTACCTCGAGGATGGGAGTGTCCTCGCGGAGCTGGCGGTACAGCGCGTGAGGATCCGCGCGTTGCGCTGGATCCCGAACGACCCGGTCGATCGGGCTCACGATCTGTGTCGGTTGCCCGGTCTCCGCCATCGTCGCCTCCTGCTCCGCCGGAGAGATCAGCCGGTGAGGCCGATCGGGCAGGAGACGCCGGTGCCGCCGAGGCCGCAGTAGCCGCCCGGGTTCTTCGCCAGGTACTGCTGGTGGTAGTCCTCGGCGTAGTAGAAGTCGCCGGCGTCGAGGATCTCCGTGGTGATCTCGCCGTACCCGGCGGCGTTGAGCTCGTCCTGGTAGCGCATTCGTGACTTCTCGGCGGCTTCGCGTTGGTCGGCGCCATACGTGTAGATCCCGGACCGGTACTGCGTGCCGACGTCGTTGCCCTGGCGCATGCCCTGCGTCGGGTCGTGGTGCTCCCAGAACGCGGCGAGCACCTCGTCGTAGGAGATGACGTCGGGGTCGAACACGACGAGCACGACCTCGTTGTGGCCGGTGCGGCCTGAGCAGACCTCCTCGTAGGAGGGGTTCGGGGTGTAGCCCGCGGCGTAGCCGACGGCGGTGACCCACACTCCCTCGGTCTGCCAGAAGGCTCGTTCCGCGCCCCAGAAGCAACCCATGCCGAACACCGCCTGCTGATAGCCCTCGGGCCACGGCGGGGTGAGCGAATTCCCGTTGACGAAGTGCGCGCCGCTCACCGGCGTCGCGGTGTCGCGACCCGGCAGGGCGTCGGCGGGGTCGGGCATCTGGGTCTTGTTGCGTCCGAACAGCATGGGGATGCGGTCCTTTCCCGGCGTTCAGCCGTTACGCGTCACATCAATTTCGACTTGGCGGAGACGTCGTATCGACTCAGCTCGGCACCGGTCACGCCGACGTCGCCCATGCTGCCCATGAACTCCGCCATGTGAGGGCTGACCATGTGGGCGTTGAGCGCATCCTCCGATTCCCACTCCTCGAAGATCCTCCACTCGCCGCCACCCTCGGGGCCTTGGTAGAAGCCGTAGGTGACGTTGCCGGCCTCAGCCTGTGTGGCGGGGACGAGTGCGGAGAGCAGCTCGACCATGCGGTCGTGCTTGGCCGGGTCGATGGTGATGGTGCCGGAGACGACGATCATGGCCACACGCTAGCGGCGCGGCCTCGGCGCACGGCCCGACGAGTCAGCCCGTCGAGTGAGCCGGTCGACTCAATCGCTGCGGGCGCGACTGGTGCGGCGAGCGCGCATCGCCCCGAAGAGCCCGAGGCCGATGCCGACCGCGGCACCGCCGAGGCCGCGGGCGCGTTGTGAGTCGGTCATGCGCTCGTGGTTGGCGATGCCGCCGAGCAGATCGGCCGCGTCCGCGCCTGCCGACGCGAGGAACCACCCCGAGGTCGAGGGCAGGTCGCGCAGGCCGGCGTGGAGGAGCAGGCCTCCGATGAGCGCGTCGCGGTACCCCATCGAGCGCAGCAGGAGGCTCGTGGTGATGGTGGGTGGCTCGGCGTCGCCCCACAGCCGGTTGGCGGCCTCGGGGTTGACGAGGAAGGAGATGCCGGACGCGAGGCGGATCGCTCCGGCGGACACGGCGAGTCGGTCGCTCATCGCCAGAGTCTCGCGGAGCCGGAGGCTCTCGGGCGCCGACCCTTCTAGGGTGCCCCGATGGACGTCTACGAGGCCCTCTACACGACTCGCGCGATGCGTCGGGTGAAGCCCGATCCCATTCCCGCCGACACGCAGCAACGCATCCTCGACGCGGCGGTGCGCGCGCCGAGCGGGGGCAACACGCAGGGCTGGCGGTTCCTCCTGGTGGACGACCCGGGCCTGAAGGCGCAGCTCGGGCCGCTCTACCGCGACGCGATCTCGCAGCTCTGGGTGACGATCTACGCAGACCGTCTCGCGGAGGCGAAGGCCGACCCGGACTCCGAGGACAGCCGGTCGATGGTGGCGGTGCAGAAGTCGGCCCAGTGGCTCGCCGACCACTACGAGGAGGTCCCGCTGTTCCTGTTCGGGTACATCCAGTACGACCCGACGGGCGGCTCGATCTACCCGGCCGTGTGGAGCGCGCAGCTCGCGGCGCGGGCCGAGGGGGTGGGGAGTTCGTTGACCAGTGTGATGGGGTTCTTCCACCCGGAGTCGAACGAGATCCTCGGAGTGCCGAACGACGAGGGATGGATCCAGGCGTGCATGGTCAGCTTCGGGTACCCGACCGGAAAGTGGGGAGTGGCGCCGCGGCGCCCGGTTCAGGAGGTGTCGTACCGCAACCGCTGGGGTGACCCGATCGGCTTCGAGATCCACGAGCCACTCTGGGCATCGAGCGCATAGGCCCGAGGACCGGGGCCGCTCTCCGCCCTGGGGGAGCCCTTCGTGCGACATGGTGCGACTTGCGACTTTTCACAAGGCCCGGTCGCTCCTTGTGAAAAGTCGCAAGTCGCAAGAGAACACAGCGAGGACGGGCACTGGGCGCTCCAAAGGAGTCCCGCCGATAAACTCGTCACGTGACGAGTTGTGAATGGTGCGGAGGCGAGGTCGTTCGCCGTGGTGCTCGGGGGCCTGCCCCCAGGTACTGCAGGGCCGGCTGTCGACAACGGGCCTACGAGGCGCGCCGGGTCTCGGGTCTCGAGCCGGCTCTCGATGCGGACACCCGCTCTCAGCTGTTGGAACGACTCACGTGGTCACCGCAGCATCGCTTGGCGTATCTCGTCGACATGGTCGAGTTCGAGCGGCGCGCAGCTCGAGCGCGCCTCGTGACGTGACCGAGCCACCCCGGTTCCTGCCGGAGCGGATCTTCGCCGCGCTCGACGACGCCGGCGTGAGTCATGTGGTGATCGGGGGGATCGCGTCGGTGCTGCACGGTTCACCGCTGCGCACGGGTGACGCCGACATCTGCCCGGCCGACACCGACGAGAACCGGGCTGCGCTCGCGGTCGCCTTGACGGCGCTCCGGGCCGGGATCAGGACCGACCGCGGCGACGTGATCCCTGTCAGCCTCGACGCCCGCCTTTTGGCCGCGAACGCGACATGGAACCTGACGACGGCCTTCGGGGACCTCGACATCGCCTTCCGCCCGGCCGGAACTGACGGGTACGACGATCTCGTAACCAACGCGGTTCGCTACGAGCTCGAGGACGGCTTGGTCGTGGTGGTCGCGAGCATCGACGACGTCATCCGTTCGAAACGGGCCGCGGGTCGGCCGAAAGACCGAGAGGCGCTCCCCGTGCTCGAGGAGCTCCGACGTCGGGCCGAGTTCGAATGACGCGCTGACCGGATCATCGGGGGTGCCCCGGTCGCCTTCGTACGCGCGATGCGGCGATCGCGTACACGACGCCCACGACGATGGCCCAGGTGACGACGACGCCGATCAGCCACGAGAAGTCGTAGGGCTCGCCCTCGATGCGGGCGGCGATCGGATCGTCCGGATCGACCAGGAGCTCGATGGGGTCACCCACCTGGTAGCTCGCGGTCTCGGCCGCCTCGACGGTGGTCGCGACCGTGGTCTTCTCGGACCCGGGGGCGGTGAACTGCACCCCGAGCGTGAGCGCATCGATGACCTCGGTGATCTCGCCGGTCACCGGTTCGCCGTGTTCCTGCACCGCATCGGCGTTCTGCTTGAGACGGATCTCTGAGATCGCTGCGTCGGCCACCAGGATCCCCAGCACCAAGGCCGTGAGCAGTGCCGGCACCCAGGGGCGTGGCCGTGGCGAGTCCTCGTGGTCGAGGTGCGGGTAGCGGGCCGGCACCGCCCTCCCGGCCGGCCAGCCGACCGAGCCGTTCACGAGCGGCACGAGGAACCCTCCCGCCCGCGGCACGCCCTTCACTTCGACCTCGACCCGGCCGTCGTGCACCACGACCGGGGGCGCGATCAGTGGGATGGCGCAGAGCGGGCGGTCGCCGGCCTCGGCGTCGAGCGCGAACAGGACCACGCCGAGGCCGGACCGGGCGCGAACGGGGCTGAGCGTGCCCCAGAGTCGGTACGTCCGCGTCGATGCGCGGACGGTTCGAGCGGTTCGGCGCACCGTCCACCACCTGACCCCCCACCACACGAACCAGGGCACGACCCACACGGCGTAGATCCACATCTGCGCGGGGCTGCCGCTCGCGGTCACGACCTCGGTGACCTCTGCCGCTGCGGGGTTGTCGCGATCGACCAGCACGGTCACGGTCGAGCCGACGGGCTCGTCCGTGGTGACCTCGACCTCGACCTGTCCAGCGCCGTCGGGATCGGCGAAGCGTACGACCGACCAGCCGTCGTAGACCTGCGAGCGGCGCAGCACGACTGCCGAGACCTCGGTGTCGGTCTCGGTTCGGTCGCGCACCTCGTCGCGGGTCCCGACGTCGGCGATGACCAAGCCGGCCGCCAGCACGAGCGCGGGCACGCCGAAGTAGAGAGGTCGGCGACGCCAGCGACGGACTTCGAGCGGGACGGCGGCGGCCGCCGTCAACGCTCCACGGGCAGCTTGGTCACCTGAGGTTCGACCGACGCCACGGACTCGACCGGCGCCGCCGTGCGGGCGGTGCTCGCCGGGGCGGCAGGTCGCGCGGTCGGGGTCGACGGGACCGCATCGCTCACGATCATCTGTTCCTCGGCCTCGCGAGCCCAACGCGACACCGACGCCGTCCGCAGCGCGATCAGGACCGCCACGATCGTGATCGCGGTGAACACCACGACGATCAGCTGGCCCCGACCGGGATCATGACGGGCATCGATCACGCCGATCGCGATCCCACAGACCGCGGGGATCACCGCCCAGTACGCGGCGGTGGCCCGCCGCCGGATCAACGCGATCGATGACGCGACCGCCCCCACCACCGCCAGCCCGGCAAGACCCTGGATCCACATCCGGTGCTCCGGGCAGAGGGAGTCGCCGAGCAGCAACACGAGCGATCCGGCGAGCAGCGAGCCCGCGACGCCAGTCATCGAGGCCCACGGGTGGGACGGGGGAGAGCCCGGCCCGTCGTGATCCGTCCAAGCCAGCGTCTCGGTGGAGTTCCACTCTTCTGATGGCATTCCCACCACCTCCTGGCGTCCAGCGTACCCCTGGTGTGACGACTGTCATCCTGTGGCTCGGGTGGATTACGAGACTGAGGGGTCTACATTTGGATCTATTCGTAGACCGTCTGGTATCGAAATGCCGTCGGACCCCGAACCCACCCCCGAACAAGACGAAAGAGTCCGACATGACCGTGGCGGAACGGGCCTACACCCGACGCTGGTGGATCCTCATGGTGCTCTGCCTGAGCCTCGTGGTGATCACCCTCGACAACACCATCCTCAACGTGGCCCTGCCCACCCTCGTGAGCGACCTGAAGGCCACCAACTCCCAGCTCCAGTGGATCGTCGACAGCTACACCCTGGTGTTCGCCGGGCTCCTGCTGTCGGCCGGCGCGCTCGGTGACCGGTTCGGGCGCAAGGGTGCACTGCAGATCGGCCTGGCCATCTTCGGGTTCGGCTCGCTGATCTCGGTCTTCGCCAGCTCGCCCGACCACCTGATCGTCACCCGCGCCGTCATGGGCATCGGTGGCGCGTTCATCATGCCCGCCACCCTCTCGATCCTCACCAACATCTTCCCGGCCGAGGAGCGGGGCAAGGCGATCGGCATCTGGGCCGGCGTCTCGGCCATCGGCGTGGCCGTCGGCCCGCTGCTGGGCGGCTTCCTCATCGAGCACTTCTCCTGGCATTCGATCTTCGCGGTCAACCTGCCCATCGTCGTCGCCGCCATCGTGCTGGGTGCCCTGATCGTTCCGACGTCCAAGGATCCGTCGGCTCCCAAGCTCGACCCGTTGGGAGCGCTGCTGTCGATCGTCGGTCTCGGTGCGCTCGTGTATGCGCTGATCGAGGCGCCGGCCAAGGGCTGGGGCGACCCGCAGATCCTCACGATCTTCGCGATCGCCGTTGCCACGCTCGGTGCCTTCGCCTGGTGGGAGTCGCGCGTCGCCGAGCCGATGCTCGACGTCAGCTTCTTCAAGAACGCCCGCTTCACGGCGGCGAGCTCGGCGATCACGCTCGTGTTCTTCGCGATGTTCGGGTTCTCATTCATGCTGACCCAGTACTTCCAGTTCGTGCTCGGCTACACCGCGCTCGAGACGGGCATCCGCATGCTGCCCCTCGCCTTCACGATGATGGTCATGGGCCCCATCTCTCCCCGCGCTGTCGCCCGGTTCGGCACCAAGCGAGTGGTCGCGACCGGCCTCGCACTCGTGGCCATCGCGCTGGCGCTCAACGTCACCCTGCAGGTCGACAGCTCCTACACCGAGGTCGTGTGGCGCATGATGCTGCTCGCCCTCGGAATGGGACTGGTGATGGCGCCCGCGACCGAGTCGATCATGGGCTCGCTGCCCCTCGCCAAAGCCGGCGTCGGCTCTGCCGTCAACGACACCACCCGTCAGGTCGGCGGGGCTCTGGGTGTCGCCATCGTCGGCAGCGTGCTGTCGTCGGTCTACGGCTCCAAGATCGCCGAGGTGCTCGGTGGCGGGAACCTTCCCGCGGAGGCGGTCGAGACCGCCAAGGGATCGCTCGGCGGCGCGCTGGCGGTCGCCCGCCAGGCGGGCGCCGCCGGTCAGTCGCTCCAGGACGCCGCGCTCGGAGGATTCGTCGACGCGCTGCACGTCGCCGCGCTCGTGGCCGCCGTAGCTGCGACACTGGGCGTCATCATCGTCGCCGTCTTCCTTCCCGCCCACGCCAAGCGTGAGGACGTCGAGATCCAGGCCGTCGAGTACGAGGCCGAGCTCGACGAGGCCGAGGCGCACGGCGAGCACCTCGAGGTCGTCGGCGGATGAGCGACGCAGTGTTGTCGAGCCGTGCGCCCACCGCGCCGAAGGCCACTACTGAGGCTGCTCGTCCGGCTCGGGGTCGCCCCCGTGATCCAGAGCTCGACGACGAGATCCTCGCGGCGGCCGCTGCGATCGTTTCCGAGTCGGGGATGGAGGCGCTCACGATGGACGCCGTCGCGCGACGTGCCGGCGTGGCCAAGGCCACGATCTACCGGCGCTTCCCGGGCAAGGTCGACCTGATCGTGGCGACGTGCAATTCGGTCGCTCCGGCATTGCCACCCACACCCGACACCGGCTCCGTGCGCGGCGACCTGTTGGTGTTGCTCGACCATGTGCTCGAGTCGGTCCAGGGCGACGATCGGGGCAGCATGATGCCATCGGTGATCGCGACCGCGGCGTGCAACCCCGAGGTCCGCGAGGCGCTCCACCGGTTCAGCGCCAACCGCCGCTCGCGCCTCACCAAGGTGCTGAAGCGGGCG
Organism: Microthrixaceae bacterium; assembly: GCA_035281005.1. Taxonomy (GTDB): domain Bacteria; phylum Actinomycetota; class Acidimicrobiia; order Acidimicrobiales; family Microtrichaceae; genus DATEEV01. The sequence continues at coordinate 7,350 of DATEEV010000164.1, forward strand.
ATCGAGCGCGGCGAGCTCTACGAGGGCATCGATGCGGAGCTCGTCGGCGATCAGCTCGTCGGCGCTCTCACCTATCGCTCCCTGGTGGCGGGCCGCCCGCTCAACCGCGCCGTGCTCGAGCGCCTGGTCGACCAGACGCTGCTCGGCGCCCAGCCCCGCTGACGCGGCGATCCATCCAGTAGGCCGGGCCCGGGCCGAGCTCGGCGGCCTCGTCGTCGGGGTTGGCCATCTGGCAGACCTTCATCGACAGGCAACCGCAGCCGATGCAGCGGTCGAGCTGATCGCGGAGTCGTTCGAGGGTCCGGATCCGCTCGTCGAGCGCCGGTCGCCAACTCGCGGCGAGGTCGCGCCACTCCTCCTGGCTCACGTGGTGGTCGTCAGGCAGGCCGGCCACCATCGCGACGATCTCGGAGAGGTGGAATCCGACCTGCTGTGCGGCTCGGATGACGGCGAGGCGTCGCAGCACGTCGCGGGGGTAGCGACGCTGGCCGCCGTCGGTCCGGCGCGAGGTGATCAGGCCGTGGCTCTCGTAGAACCGCAGCGCGGACACCGCGAGGCCGGATCGCGTGGCGACCGCGCCGATCGACAGCTCGTCGTCAGGATCGGGGTGGTTGACCGTCGTCGCCATCGCGACCTCCCCACGCTCCGAAGATGCATCTTTGGGTCCAGATGCCGGACTCGTGGACGCACTTTCGAATGATGTGCTTGACCTCAAGAATGGTTGAGGTCTTACGGTAGCGTCCATGATCACTCCACCCACCCTCAACGGACAGATCATCGGCCGCGCGGAGCGCGCCACCCGGGCGCTCCTCGAGCGGCTCCTCGAACCCATCGGGCTGTCCTTCCCGCAGTGGGCGACCTTGAACATGCTCATCACCGGCGGCGGCCAGGTCGACGGACACGAGCTCACCGTTCAGGTCGCGCGCGGGTTGCGTGTATCGCACGACGACGCAGTCGGCGCACTTGCGGGCCTCGTCGACGCGGGACTCGCGATCCGAACCCCGGAAGGCGTCGCGACCGTGTCGCGCTCCGGGGAGCAGACGTTCATGGAGGTGAGCGACGGCATCGCCGAGATCGCGCGCCACCTCTACGGGGACCTTCTCGAGGCCGACCTTGCGGTGGCGGCGCGGGTGCTGGAAACCGTGACCGGTCGCGCCGACGAACTGCTTCAGACGGCGCCGGCCGGGATCCGCTAACCGAGGGTGTCGGCCAGCTCGTCGCGGAGGTCCAGGAACCGCGGGTCGCGCTTGACCTGCGAGCCTCGATGGCGGCCGAACGGCACCACGACCTCCTCGGCGATCCGCCCCGGCCGCGCCGACATCACGTAGATGCGCTGTGACAGGTAGACGGCCTCCTCCACGTCGTGGGTGACCATCAGGATCGTCGCTCCGGTGCGGTGCCACACGCCGAGGAGGAAGTCCTGCAGGTGACGCCTGGTCTGTGCGTCGAGCGCGCCGAAGGGCTCGTCGAGGAGCAACACGTCGGGCTCGGGCGCCAGCGCCCGGGCGATCGCCACCCGCTGGCGCATGCCTCCGGACAGCTCCCGGGGGAGTGCGTCCGCGAACTCCGTGAGCGACATGATGCCGAGGAGCTCCTCGATCCGCTCCTTGCGGCGGGCCTTCGACCACTTCCCGAGGCGGAGGCCGAAGTCGATGTTGTCGGCGACGTTCAGCCATGGGTAGAGCGAGTAGCCCTGGAACACCATGCCCCGGTCTGCGCCCGGCCCGACGACCACGTCGCCTTCGACGAGCACGCGACCCTCGGTCGCCTCCTCGAGACCGCCGATGATCGACAGCAGGGTCGACTTCCCACAGCCCGACGCGCCGAGCAGGCACACGAGCTCGCCGTCCTCGACATGGAGGTCGACGCCCTCGAGGGCGACGACCCGATCGCGTCGCTTCGTGAACACCTTCGACACGCCCTCGACGACGAGCTTGCGGCTCGGCACGACGATGTCGGAGAGATCGCCGGACAGGCCGGCACTCGGTGAGCCGGTGAGGTCGAGTGCGCTCATGGTCGTGCCCACGGAGACGAGACGTTGCGGAGCCAGCGCAGACCGAGATCGCTCACGATGCCGATCACGCCGAACACGATGAGCAGGGCGAACATCGTGTCGACCGCCCGGAAGCGCTGCGCCATCACGATCTGGAAGGCGAGGCCCTCCTGCGCCGCGAGCAGTTCGGCCACGACCAGCATCAGCCACGCGGCCGCGAGGTTGATGCGGGCGACGTCGATCATGCCGGGAACGGAGTGCCGCATGATCACCCGGCTCAGCACCGTGCCGCGGCCGGCGCCGAGCGTGTAGGCGGCGTTGAGCAACTCGCGGGGCACGGACCGGGCCACGTCGGCGACCATGAGGATGTTGAAGAACACGGTGCCGACGACGATCAGCCACACCTTCGGGCTCTCACCGATGCCGAGCCAGAGCAGGAACACCGGGGTGAGCGCGGACGCGGGGATGTAGCGGAGGAAACCGATCGGCGCCTCGGTGGCCGCTTCGATGGAGGCGAACGAACCGATCGAGATGCCGACGACGATGCCGATCGCCATCGAGATGCCGTAGCCGATCAGGATGCGTCGGATCGAGGCCCACAGGTCGGTCGTGAGCACGCCGTCGGTCCAGAGCTCCCCGAGCGCCCGCAGCGTGTCGGGGGGCGTCGGCAGTATGGACGGGTTGTCGATCGCCATCGCGCCCAGCCACCACGTGCCGAGCACGATCACGACACCGGCGGCACCCAGGGCGATCTTCCAACCCATGGCCAGGTCGCCGCGGATCCGCCACAGCGAGTGCTGGCGTCGACCGCGGGTTCCTCGCGGCGGGAGCGTCGGCGCGGCAGGCGATGCTTCCGCCGGCGCGCCGGCGGAAGCAGTCGGATCCTGCGTGTCGGTCACCGCAGGTCCGTCGACCGGGGTGGGCGCCGAGCTCGCCGCGAGGCCGGAGGTCACCTACGAGCTCTTCTCCGCGTACGCCTCGGTGAAGCTCGGCTCGAACAGGCCGGTGAGGTCGGCCTCCTCCTCGGTCAGTCCCGAGCTCACGAGGAACGGGTTGAGGCGTCGTGCCATCTCGGGCAGCGACGTCGGATCGCCGGGTCGATCCTGGAAGGCCTCGACGGCCTTCGCGGCGTCGAAGAGCGTGGTGCCGGCCTCGAGGTCGGCGTACTCGTCCTCGCTGATGCCCGCCTTCTCGGCCATGATCGCCCGCGCCTCGTCGGGGCTCGACACGAGATAGTCGAGGGTGGCGTACCAGGCCTCGACCAGCTTGGTCATCGCCTCGCTGTTGCCGGCCGCTTCCGTAGTCGCGACCAGATGGTCGGGGATGACGCCGGGAAACTCGGCCGAGGTGAACAGCGCCTTCGACCCGGGACGCTCGAGGGCCTGGATCGTGAAGGGCGCGAACACGCCGACGCAGTCGAACTCGCCGCCCGCGAAGGCCGCGGCGGCGTCGGCGGTCTTGACGCCGTTGAATTTGATGTCGGCCTCGGTCATCCCGGCCTTCTCGAGGCCTTGGAGCAGCAGGAAGTGGTCGACGACACCTGCCTCCGCCGCGACGTTCTTGCCCCTGATGTCCTCCATCGTGGTGACCGACTCGTCGCAGATGATCTGGTCGTTGCCGGTCGAGTTGTCGTTGACGATCACGACCTTCTGCTCGGCACCCGACGACACGGCGAAGATCGTGTCGCTGAGGGTCTGGGCGTTCACGTCGATCTGCTCGGCGACGAGTGCGTCGAGGGAGGCGGTGTAGTCGGCGAAGAAGGTCAGCTCGACGTCGAGCCCGGCGTCCTCGAAGAAGCCCTGCTCCTCCGCGACGGCCAGAGGGAACCAGCCGGGCCAGGCGCTGTAGCCGATGGAGAGCTCGGTGAGCTCAGCACCCGACCCGTCGTCATCGCTGCTGTCACCGGAGTCCTCGTCGTCGCCGCAGGCGGCCAGGGCCACCAGGGCTCCGGCGAGAAGGACCACCGCACTTCGGCGCATCCGCCGTGCCGTCGTTGCTCGTGCCCCTGTTGATGCTGCGGATCGCATCTGCGCCACGCTCGACTCCTGACGATCGGAATTGGACGTCGCCACGACGCCTGGAGCGAACGTAGGAACGCAGTGTTTCGTCCCCGTTTCGTGATCGAGAACGGGCGGTGACGTTTCGAAGCCTCATCGAAAGTCGTCGCCTCGGGCCGGT
>DATEEV010000165.1:0-5041 GCA_035281005.1 Microthrixaceae bacterium
GTCAGTAGCCCGGTGCCGGTTGCCAGAGGTTGAAGCGCACGCCCTGGTCGTCGACGCAGACCGCGTCGCCGCCGGTCTCGTAGTCGGTGGACTCGAGCACCTGGCCGCCGAGGCGCCGAACGGTCTCGACCGCGGCCGCCAAGTCGGCGACCCGGAAGTACGGCGTGACGAACGGCGAGTCCTGGGCGTTCTCGCTGAGGCCGAACGGGACGATGCTGTTGTCGACATGGGAGTTGCGCTCGCCCCACGGCGACACGGCCTCCTCGCTGAAATGCCAGCCGAACAGGCCGCCCCAGAACGCGCGGCCCTTGTCGATGTCGGGGACTCGCAACACGTAGTAGCCGACCTCGTTCCACAGGTCCGCGGCCTGGGTGCTGCCGCCGGTGGACTCCGACGGTTCGTCGGCCGACCCGGCACCACCGCCGAGCCAGGTGGAGATCATCCATCGGTGACCGAAGGGGTCGATGACGGTGCCCCGACGCGAGCCGTGGAACTGGTTCTCGACCTCGCCGACCGACCGGGCGCCGGCGTCGATCGCTTTCGCGTAGGTGGCGTCGACGTCGGGGACGTACGCCGACAGCGACACCGACGTGCCGCCCCGAGCGTTGGGTCCGACCAGGCCCATCTCGGGGAACTCGTCGGCCAGCATCACCAACGAGTCACCGATGCGGATCTCGGCGTGGCCGACCCGGCCGTCGTCCATGATGATCGGCTCGCCCTCGACGGTCGCGTCGAACACGGCGCGGTACCAGTCGAGGGCGCGGCGGGCGTCGTCGACCATGAGGTACGCGTTGATGCTGTGGTGAGCCGGCGGGATATGGGCGCGGCTCGTCGGCGTGGTCGTGGTAGTGCTCATGGTGCCTCCCAGGGTTCGGGTGGGATCGGTCGCGCCGCGATGAAGGGCGCGAAGGCGGTCGTGGAGGTCGGCGACGAATCGGGGCTCGGGGTCCACCGGCTCGACCGGGAGTCGCAGGGCGTCGAAGGGGTCTGACGTCATGGCCGGCCCCTCTCCTTCTGGGATGCGTCGTTGGAGTCGGGTCCATCGGCGTCGTCATAGGCCGCGCGAAATGCTTTGCGCGCTCGCACCAGCAGGGCCTCGGTCGCGTGCTCGGTGCGCTCGAGCAGGCCGGCGACCTCTCTGACCGGTAGGCCGTCGAGATAGCGGAACGTCAGCGCGGCGCGGTGGTGTGCTCCCAGCTCTTTGAGTGCGGCTCGAGCCACCGCCGCGTCGATGGCCGCCTCCCACGGGTCATCCGCGTCATCGGCGTGCTGGGCCAGGACGCGGAGCCGGCGTTCGTCGCGTTCGGCGCGCCTCCAGTGATCGGCGAGCTTGTGCCGGGCGATGCCGATGAGCCAGGCGGTGGTGACCGCCTCGATCGTTCGCCGTTGCAGGGTGTCGATGGCGGCGAGGAAGGTCTCGGAGGTGAGGTCCTCGGCGGCGGAACGGGTGCCCGAGCGGGGGAGCAGATAGCCGTAGACCTCGCCGACGGCCCTCGGGTAGAGCGCCAGCAACGCGTCGACCTGGTCGACGGCGAACGGCTCGGACTGGCTCACACCAGCATCATCGTCCGAGTGGCCCACTCTCCGACGGGGTGTTCTGCCAGGAGGGGGTGTTGGCACCCCCACGATCGGAGACTCAGCCACCTTGTGATCCGAAGCGACACTCGATGTGATGACGGGGTGAACGGAGAGCCGTCTACGTCATGAGCGCGGCCACGTTCATGGCGCGTGCGAACCTTCGCCGCCGATGGCGTCGCGTGGTGATGCTCGTCCTCCTCGTCGGCGCCGCCGGTGGGTTTGCGGTGGGGCTCGCCATCGGCGCGAATCGGACGAGCACTGCCCTCGATCGCTTCGAGGAGGCGACCGACTCGGCCGACGTCGAGCTGCTCGTGCTGGCCCGGCCGAGCGTGGACCAGCTCGCGGCGCTCCGCTCGACCCCCGGAGTGGCCGCGGTCGGTGAGCTCCGAGCGTTTGGCACGTTGCCCGTCGACGCCCCCGACTTCACCGCGATGGCCGCCGCGATCGACGATCAATTCGGCCAGACGGTCGACCGGTCCCGACTGGTCGCCGGTCGGCGCACAGATCCGGATGAGGCGCTCGAGGTCACCGTCAATGAGTTGCTGGCGGAGCGGTTGGCGCTGGAGCCTGGTGACCACCTCGCGGTGAACACATGGTCCCCCGACCAGGTCGCCACCATCGTGTCGGGTGGCGATCCGGGGGCTTTCGCGGGGCCGAGACTCACCATGCGAGTGTCGGGCATCGAGCGCCGGCCTCTCGACCTCGGCATCCGAGGCTCCTCCGGCGGCCTGATGGTGATGACGCCAGCCTTCGCCCGCGAGTACACCGACACAGTCGGGGCATTCGGTGAGCGGATTCGCGTGCGAATGGCCGAGGGCTACGAGCTCGCACCCGTCCTCGTCGCCTCCCGCGAAGTCTTCGGCGACGAGACGCTCGCCGCGCAGGGCGTGGCGTTCGAGACCGAGGGCGCACGCGACGCCGCCCGCGTCCTGGCGGTCGCGACCTGGGTCCTCACCGGCGTGGCCGCGCTCGCCGGTGCCGTGACGATCGCTCTCGTCCTCGGCCGCGAGACTGCGCTCGCCAGCGAGGGCTCGTCTGTCCTGCGAGCAATGGGCATGAGACGACGCGACCGCGTCGTGGCCATGGTTCCCTTCGCCCTGGTGGTCGCGGTCGGCGGTACCGCGTTGGCGGCGACGGTGGCGACTGCCATCTCGCCGCTCCTCCCATTGGGGGTCGCCGGCCGCGCCGATCCCATCACCGGTGTGGCGATGGTGCCCGAGGTCCTCGCGATCGGATCGGCCCTCGTCGCTCTGATCGTCGTCCTGGTGGTGATCGCAACGGCACTCCGCGACTCAGGTGCCCGCAGGACCGATCAGGTCTCCACGACGGTCGAGAACCGATCCGCGGCGGGGCGGCTCGCACAGCTGGGGATGCCTCCCGCCATGTTCGCCGGCATCCGGATCGGCACCGGTCGGGAACCCGGGGAGCGCCGCGCCGCCGTATCCGCCGCGGTGGGGGTCGCGTTCGGCGTCACCGGGATCGTCGCGCTCCTGGTGGTCACCGCGAGCATGGACGGCGTACTTGGCGATCCCGCGACCTATGGGACGACCTGGGACGTCCAAGCGCGTGACATCACACCGAGCACACCCTGTGGCGGCGACGACTTCGGCATGACCGAAATACCGGGCCTCGAGAACGTCGCCGAGATCTGCCGCGAGAACATCGAACTGTCCGGGCGGCCCGTAACCGGCGCCGGTGTCATCCAGCTGCGAGGGAGTGTGAGCCCCGTGGCACTCGACGGTCGATTGCCCGAGTCGAACGACGAGGTCGCCTTGGGAGGAACCACCCTCGCGAGGTTGGGGGTCTCGATCGGCGACACGGTCGATGCGCGGCGCTCGGCCGGAGGGATCTCGACCTACGAGGTGGTCGGACGAGTCCTGGTCCCGTCACCGAGCGACGAGGAATTGACGGACGGCGCGGTCTTCACCGGCGACGGCTTCGCTCCGATCGCCGCACATCAGAACTTCCAGCGGTACTTCGTGGCCGAACTGGAGCCTGGCGCGAGTCACGACGAGGTGGCAGCGCGCATCGACGAGGTCCCCCAGCTCGCCGGACTCGTCGATGCCCCCGTCCCGGTCGAGGTCGCGCGGGTCGACGAAGCGCTCTCGTACTCGTCGATCCTCGTCGTCGTCCTCATCGTGACATCGCTCGTCGCCGTCGGTCACGCGCTGGTCACCGGTGTCCGCCGACGACGCCGCGAGCTCGCGGTGCTCCGTGCGATCGGGTTCGATCGGCGCCAGGTCAGATCGCTCGTGGCGTGGGTCGCCGTCGGTTACACCGTGGCCGGGATGATCGTCGGCATCCCTGCCGGTCTCGTGGTCGGACGTGTGACATGGCAGCTCATCACCGACGGCGTCGGTATCGAGGCCGCATCCGTCATCCCGGCGCTGTGGGTCGTGGCGGTCGTTGCCGGCGCACTGATGGCCGCGGTCGCGGTCGCAACGGTCCTCGCGGCGCGCCCAGCCTCGGGTGTGCCGGCCGCCGACCTGCGTGAGGCCTGAGACGGGAGAAGGTCAGTCATCGGTACTGGGACGGGGTCGATCTCGGTAGATCCAGACCGAGAGCCCCGCCCACACCAGCGCGCCGAGCAGCCACCAGAGCGTCTCGGGCCAGAAGTGGTTGTTGTTGAGCACGGCGTCCTGGTCGAAGAGGAGGCCCGAGTTCGGGGCGTAGTTGAACCAACCTCCCGTGAGTTCGACCGAATGGTTGACCCCGTTGACGGCAGCCGCGATCACCACGCCGAGCGCCACGACGACGACCGTGCGTTGCGAGTGGTTCACCGCGGCTCAACTCCGACGAGCTCGCCGCCGGAGACGACGAGGTACTGCCGGGCCGGGTCGGTCTGGGGTTGGGGATCGCCCCTCGAGCCGTCGGCGCGGGGCTGATACGCCAGCGCCCCGTCGTGGCAGTACTGCACGATGTAGGCCTTGCGGACCTCGTCGGTGGTGTTGCGTCGTGTCGCGTGCGGCGTGAGCGATGAGAACACCACGATCGAACCGGCGCTCACCGGCACGTCGACCGCCTGGTCGTGATCGCCCCAGCACTCGAAGCCGATCGGCGTCTCGCGATGCAGCATCGTTCCGTTGCGATGCGCCTTCGGCATGACCGAGACGCACCCGTTGTCGAGCGTGGCGTCGGTGATCGCGATCCAACACGTCAGGTATGCCTGGGGCTCGACGAACGTGTACCCGTTGTCCTGGTGCCACAGCACCGGCTCGGCATTGTTCGGCTGCTTGTAGACCGCCTGCTCCCAGTAGAGCCGCACGTCGCCGCCCACCACGTCGCGACAGATCCCCGTGAGCGTCGGATGCGCGCAGAACCGCCGCAGCCACTCCGAGCCCAGTACGAGGTGCGGTGCGACCGTCTGCGTGTCGACTCCGGCCACCGAGATCCGTCCGCCGGGGAGCTGGGCCAGCAGTTCGCGCACCCGTTCCTCTCCTGGCCGAATCTCGGCGTCGAGGCG